>JAFWQX010000041.1 GCA_017508875.1 Clostridia bacterium
CTGCTGGTTGGAAATTCCGCCGCCGCCTGCTACTAAGAACATACCGAAGTACAGATCATCCTGGCCGTAAACGAAGGAATCAGCGCCTTCTACGTCAGTGACTGTGAACAGCTCTTTCGGAAGCTTCGCAGTAAATTCATAACCGTTATCAAGCTTTACGATCTGGTTCGGAACTTTTGCGGTGATATCCGCGCCGCCTGCATTATCATCATCGAGCAGACCGTTTTTATGGTTATGCTGAAGGACGGTAAGCGTATCGCCGAGCTTGAAGGAAACGAACTGTCCGGTGGTCTCCCAAAGTTTATTTCCGGGGTTGAAGTTAATCTGTACCATATTATCCTTTTCAAGGCCGATCGCTCTTACAGCTACTTCAAGGCCGTCGTCTTTTACGTTAAAGAAATACGTTACGCTCATATCGCCGATCTGGCCGTTTGCCCACGAGGTGGCATTGGTCTTATCGATGACGTAGGAAACGCTGTAGTCGCTGTCATTGAAGAGGCCCGCGGGAGCTGCTTCTTCTCCGGTATAAGCCTTCGCTGCATCTTCATCAGCAAAGAAAGCGATCCAGGCTACGTCGATAGCCCAGTTCGAACCGGTACCTGCCATCATATCGAAACGTGCCCAGGTGCCGTTTCCGGTCCACTTATTCGCATCGCCGCCTTCGTCCATAACGGCGTAAGCGAGATGCCATTCACCGTCGGCAACTATATTTTTTGCGATAGCGTGAGGCTCGGCAATAGCAATATAGAAGTCGATCGTCTGAACTTCGGTATTGGAAGTTCTGTACTTAATAACGGCGTACTTATTAGCCTCGCCGATATCAAGCGGGGTCTTAAAGACAAGCCAGGGGTCGTTGTTTTCGGCAACGTCAAAATTTACGTATCCGTCCTCAAGTGTCATCGTAACGGATTTGTTTGAATCTGCGTCAAGATCGTTATAAAGATCTTCAGCTGTTTCTAAGAAATCCGGGCCTGCTGCCGCGAAAGCACTGATAGAACAGAGCGAAAGAATCATTGCGATTGCCAATACGACAGTAATGAATTTTTTCATGTTTTTTCCTCCTCTTTATTGTTTGAACAATCTGCTTAGTTTAGCGGCTTATACGCCGCCGATAGTTTGGTTTATTTTAACACGCCGGGTTTGGCTTCGTCAATATTTTTTTTATGTGTTTTACTGCCGAAAAACATTTTTTTGTTGACAACTTTTCTGCGCTAACATACAATTATGTTCAGAGATCCAGCCGGCTGGTTAAAAAATATTTATGCAACCGTATGAAAGAAGATTTTTCAATAAACGAAAACGATCGCCTGATCCCGGAACATCATTATTATTCCGAGTATAATGATTCGAGCCTTATTAAAGAGCACGAACAGTATTCGGTCGAAGATTCTTACGTGCCGGAAGAATTTCAGGATTACGAGGGAAGCGGTTCTTCCGCGCTGCTTTCAAGGCACAGCTCGGTAATGCGCAAAAACCGCAACAGGCTGGGCCGCCTGCTCGCGCTGCTTGCCGCCGTAGCGGTGCCTGCCGCGATCATTATAATTACGCTGATCAATTCCATATACGTTGACGTCCGCGACTACAAAGCCGAAACTGAATCGCTGAACGTAAAGCTGCGGCTTCATTCATTGTCCGAAACCACCGAATTTAAAGCCGTGCTGACAGACCGGAACGGAAACGTTGCCGGCGAGGCGCAGGTCGACCGGAAGGCTCCGGAATTGCTGTTCGAAGGGCTCGAAGCCGGAGAACTGTATTACCTTGAAGTTTTTGCGGACGGCGAGTCCAAACTGAAACTCAACTATATTTTGCCGAAAGAAGACGTGCCTTCTGCTGCACCTTCAGATCTAACAGCACCTCCCGATTCTACCGGAGATCAAGGCGGTACTTCCGCCACCCCGAACGGGCACGGAACTGTCACGCCCGGACCGACGGCACCTCCGGATGCGACCGGGACTATAGGCGGAACACCCACGCCTCCTGCCGTGACGAATGTTCCCGCGACGGCGGAAATTCCTACCGATATTCCTACCGGTATTCCGACGGAAATTCCGCCGGAAAGCCCAACTGTGACGCCCGGGATCACTCCCGGGGCTCCGACAGACGTTCCTACTGACACTCCTACTGATGCTCCCGTACCTGCCGTAACACTCTCAAGTTCGGGCGCAAGTTTCGACTACGTAACGCTGACGTTCGCCGCTGCAAATATTGACACCGCGGATCTAATCGTATCTATAAACGACCGCATCGTATCAGGCACGTCCGACGGAAGCGGGAACCTGACCGTCACCGCGAACGGCCTCTCCCTCGGTACGCAATACGGTTACACAGTCACTGATAAAAGCGGAAAGCAGCTGCTTTCCGGCAGCATCACGACCGCCAGGCGCTCAAGCGTACAGATCACATTGTCTTCATTCACGAATGATCTTACCTGGGCGGATCTGGAATTCAACATCGTGAATCCGGACGGAAACACGGTCACCGCGACACTTGACGGGAGCGCATGCGATTTCAATATCAGCAATAACAAGATCCTCTGCGCTTTCAGCGGGCTGGCTGAAAATTCAAACCATACGCTCAATTTCTACGACTGGGACGGCAGCCTCATACTATCTCACCAGTTCTCGACCAGGGCAAGGGCGCATGCTTCCGTTTCAGTCACGTCTGAAACGATCGGATACGACAGCGCCTCCATCCGCTTCGCCATTACCAATCCGGACAACAACGCATTGAGCGTACGTTATGACGGCACGGTCATAGAACGGTCGGTCAGCGGCAGCACGTACACACTCAGCAGGACCGGCCTCGTTTCCGGCCAGACGCACACGGTAGAATTCCTCGATTATGACGGCTCTGTCGTATTCAGCCGCTCGTTTGCGGCAAGGGCGCGAACACCCGCGACGGTATCATTTACTCAGATCGATCCCGGTTTCAACAAGGCGACTGTTAAGATGAGCGTAAGCAATCCTGACGGCAATACTCTCGAACTCAGGCTGAACGGGACCCGCGTCAACGCCGATCTGTCATCCTCCTCACCTTCCGCGACGCTCACGGGGCTGAACCCGAGGACAACGTATACCGTTTCCGTCTATGATACTTCCTGCAGCCGGACCGCCGCGTCAACGAGCGTAACCACGATCTCTTCGTTCTCATTATCGCAGGACGGCTCGGGCAATGCGACGTTCACGCTGACCGACGCATTCAAAGCCTTATATCCAAACGCGACGTTGACCATCACCGACAGCCTCGGTCAGGCCATACCCGTCACTTCTCCCGCTTCCGGAAGGTTTTACGCCGCGACAAACGATATAGCGTATACGGACACTTATTCAGTGAAGATCACTTCTTCCGGAAGTACCGTTGACACGCTCAGCACGACTCTGACCGGAAAAGCGAGGCCTTCATTCTCCATGGAGCACACCGGTTACGCACCCGCCACGCTCGAGGAAGCGCGGACTTCCGAATGGAACGAAAGCGATATAAAGTATCCCGGGAACAGGTATATTTACAAATCGGGACACATAGATACCGTTCTCGAGAACGCGGAGGAATACGTTTATCTGGAGGGCAAACTTCGCTGGGCCGCACTCATTTTTAAAGACTCCTCCGGAAAAGTTGCTGACATAGTAGTTTCCGGTATAGGGATAGAAGATACTGTTTTCGAATTTACGAAAAGCGTAGATATTGACTTCTTCATCTTCGCGGACAGCAGCGAGATCCCCGCAGGAAATTACAAAGTCGCTATGTATACGACAGACGGATATGATTACGAAGAGATGCGGACGTACGTAGAAGACGCGAGGGACGAAGGCAATACAGCTGCCCGGACGGCACTGACCGACCTCTTCACGGCTTCAGGCAGAAAGATAACATCTGAAGTGAATTTCAACGTAACTGAAGATCCGGATTTCGGATACGGCTGGGCATATGAAGACCGCGACGCTGTCATTGACGGCTCGACTGTCACCAGAGCTTTCAGATGCGCGTACGCGCCGCCGGACGAAGAAGACATCGAAGGCTTTATTACAGTTGTCGCCGCCTCTGATCCTGCGACGCAGCTCAGGACAGAATCTCTCGGCATGACAACAGTATTCGGCAAACTGGTAGAGAACTTCACGTACACTTCTCCGGGACCTGTGTACGTAATAATCTATCGCGGCACGTTCTCCCCTGACAACTTCCTTTCGGTATTATACATGCCGAATTAAACGCAGAACAATTGCAGCTTTATACAGTTTCAGACAGAAAGGAAATTGAACAATGATCACTTTCAAAGAAAAACCGGAAAAAGTTCAGAAGACGGTCACTGCCGTTATCACCGTGCTGCTCCTTTGCTTAGCGGCAGTTTATTTCATTCTTCTGATCGGGGGGCGCTGGATCTTCGGCGAAAACAGCGTCTTTTACAGAAGCCTGAATCCGTTCAGCGGCGCCGGAGACTACGTCAAATGGATAAGGATAATCAGCTACGGCTTCTTCTTTATCACGATAGGCTATCTGATCAGGCTGTTCATAAGCTGGGTGCTCACGTTTATTAAAAAGGGCAAGGCGATATTCAACCTGCTAAGCTCGTTCATCAAATATCTTTCGGTGCTGATATTCATATTCGCGTCGCTGAGGGCACTGAACGTTGACACCGGCACGCTGCTCGCAGGCATCGGGATATTGTCCCTGATCGTCGGTCTCGGAGCTCAGCCGCTGATTGAAGATATAATATCCGGCCTGTTTATCGTGTTCGAGAACGTATTCGACGTCGGAGATATCATTATCGTTGACGGCTTCCGCGGCACGGTGCGCGAGATCGGCATACGGACAACGAGATTTGAAGATACGAGCGGTAATTTTAAGATCATGAACAACTCCGACCTCCGGACCGTCATCAACCTCACCGACCATCTGACACTCGTTCCGTGCGTCGTGCAGATCGAGTACGGTGAGTCGATCGAGCGCGTAGAAGCGGTCGTTAAGGATCATATCGAAGAGATAGGCGCGGCAATACCGGATATCGTGGAAGGACCGTTCTACAAGGGCGTTTCCGAACTCGGCGCTTCGGGCGTATCGCTCAAGTTCGTGGCAAGGTGCGAAGAGGCGAACCGGTTCCAGGTGGAAAGAGATATGAACAGAGAGTTCAAACTGCTGTTCGACGCACACGGCATCAATATTCCGTTCACGCAGGTCGTTGTCCACCAGCCAACCGCTTTCAATGCGCCGAACGAGAAGGACAAGGCAAAATCGAAGGAGTTCCTTGACAGCCAGCGTGATAATACGGCCGAGGCGTCGGACAACGATTACCGTGCATGATCTTTCTTTTCCAATAACGTCTGAAAGCGGCTGAACACTGCTGTATAAATTTTATTTCGCCGTTAAAATCGCTATTGCGTCCGTCCACAAAATGTGGTATTATAACCGCCGGGCCTGCACCAGATGATGTTGCAGAAACACCGGCAGAGATTGACCCGGACAGCGCCCTTCTCTTTAGACGAAAGGTACTCAGACACAATGGCCGATTCAAGGCAGAACAATATCGTATCATTACCCGGCTTCGTTGACGTGCACGTGCACTTCAGGGAGCCGGGTTTTTCGTATAAAGAAACGATGGCGACAGGAGCTGCCGCGGCGATCGCCGGCGGATACGGAGCCGTATGTACGATGCCTAACCTGAACCCCGTGCCTGACCGGCTTCAAAAGCTCGAGCCTGAGCTCAGGGCTATCGAAGAGGCGGAAAAGGCTGTCGAAGAAAGTACCCGCAGCACGTGCGGCGTCAGCAGGACGCTTAAAATACTGCCTTACGGCGCCCTCACGGTAGATGAAAAAGGCGAACAGCTGGCCGAGCTGGAAGAGCTCGCCCCGTACGTCATCGCTTTTTCGGACGACGGGCGCGGAGTACAGTCCGCCGCCATGATGCGCGAGGCGATGCGCAGAGCAAAAGATCTCGGAAAACTTATCGCGGCACATTGCGAGGATAATTCCCTGCTGCGCGGCGGATATATACACGACGGCGCTTACGCTAAAAGACACGGTCACAGAGGCATCTGCAGCGAAAGCGAGTGGAGGCCGATCGCGAGAGACCTGGATCTGGCGGCGGCAACGGGCGCGGCGTACCACGTATGCCACGTCTCCGCAAAAGAAAGCGTCGAACTGATCAGGCAGGCTAAGAAGAGCGGCGTAAACGTCACGTGCGAGACCGGACCGCACTACCTTGTCCTCACCGACGAAGATCTTCAGGAAGACGGAAGGTTCAAGATGAATCCCCCGCTCCGCTCCCCGGACGACCGCGACGCACTCATAGAAGGAATAATTGACGGCACGGTGGATATGATCGCGACCGATCACGCGCCGCACAGCGCCGAAGAAAAAAGCCGGGGGCTCGAGGGCAGCGCGTTCGGAATCGTAGGACTCGAAACCGCCTTCCCGGTACTGTATACTAAACTGGTGCGCACAGGCATCATCACACTCGATGAACTGGTTTGGCTCATGTCAGGTTCGCCGGCAAAGCGCTTCGGCATCCCGACCGGAGACATCAGGCCGTTTAACTGGGATCTCGGCAATGAATTCACGGTCGATTCGTCGTCGTTCGTTTCGAAGGGCAAGGCGACTCCCTTCGATGGATGGAAATTATACGGAACTATCGTTTCAGATCTCGCGGGGTAACTCCCCGCTTTTTTATAAGCCCGCACAGGCAGGCTGACTACTCAAGGAGGTTCTTTTATGGCAAAACGTACGGATGTAAAAAAAGTGCTGATCATCGGCTCCGGCCCGATCGTCATCGGACAGGCGGCGGAATTTGACTACGCGGGAACGCAGGCGTGTCTCGCACTAAAAGAGGAAGGGTACGAGGTAATACTTTGCAACTCCAACCCCGCGACCATAATGACCGACACGTCCATTGCCCATAAAGTATATATGGAACCGCTGACGCTCGAATACATAGCAAAAATACTGAGGTACGAGCGGCCCGACGCTATTGTCCCCGGCATCGGAGGACAGACAGGCCTTAACCTTGCGATGCTGCTCGACCGCAAGGGCGTTCTGAAAGAGTGCGGCGTGAAGCTGCTCGGAACCCCGGCATCGAGCATCGAGCGCGCCGAGGACCGCGAATTGTTCAAAGAAATGTGCCAGTCGATCGGAGAGCCCGTTATCCCCTCCCAGATCACGTATAATATGGACGAGGCCAGGAAGGCCGCGAAGGAGATCGGATACCCCGTCGTGCTGAGACCCGCGTTCACGCTGGGCGGCACCGGAGGAGGCTTCGCGAATAACGAAGAAGAGCTGGAAGACCTCGGCCCCAACGCGTTCAACCTCTCCCCCGTCAGCCAGGTGCTCATCGAAAAGAGCGTAAAGGGTTACAAAGAGATCGAATTCGAAGTCATGCGCGACTCCGCGGACCACGCCATCACGATATGCGGCATGGAAAACGTTGACCCGGTAGGCGTACACACAGGCGACTCCATCGTCGTTGCCCCGATCCTCTCGCTGCGTCCGGATCAGGTCAAGATGCTGAACGACAGCGCGATAAAGATTATTCGCGAGCTTAAGATCGAAGGCGGCTGCAACGTGCAGTTCGCGCTCCATCCCGAGACCGACGAATACTACCTCATCGAGGTCAATCCGCGCGTTTCCCGCTCTTCCGCTCTGGCTTCGAAGGCCAGCGGCTACCCGATCGCCAGAGTCACCGCGAAGATCGCCATGGGCATGCTGCTCGAGGAGATCCCGGTGGCGGGCGGCACGGCGGCAATGGAGCCTTCGCTCGATTACATCGTTGCCAAATTCCCGCGCTTCCCGTTCGACAAATTCACCGACGCTCCCAACGTTCTGGGCACGCAGATGAAGGCAACGGGCGAAGTGATGGGCATCGGCGCGACGCTTGAAGAATGCTTCCTGAAATCCGTCCGCTCGCTCGAGACCGGCGTGTGCCACTTCCACAAAGCAAAATTCGACGCATACCGCACTGAAGAGCTGCTGATTTACGTAAGCGAATTCCGCGATGACAATATTTTCGCGATCGCCGAGCTTCTGCGCCGCGGCACGAGTATAGAAGAACTTCACGCCCGGACAATGATAACCGAGCTCTTCCTGGAATCGATCAAAAAGATCGTTGACGCCGAAAAATCGATTGCGGACAATCCGTTCGACGTCGAAACGTTAAGAGCCGCGAAAAAGCTCGGATTCTCAGACAAATACATTGCCCGCCTCTGGAACGTCCCCGAAATCTCGGTATACGCCCTGCGCAAAAAAGAAAATATCGTACCGGTCTTCCCTATGGTCGATACGCTGCACACCGGAAAATACATCGCGTACCTCTATTCAACGTACTCCGGCGTGAACGCTTCCCGCCTGTCCGATAAAAAGAAGATCGTCGTGCTCGGCGCAGGCCCGATCCGCATCGGTCAGGGCGTCGAATTCGACTATTCGACGGTACACGCGGTCCAGACGATACGCAGAGCCGGTTACGAATCAATCATAATAAACAACAACCCCGAGACCGTTTCCACCGACTACACCACAGCAGACAAGCTGTATTTCGAACCGCTGACGCCCGAAGACGTAATGGCGATCATCGATTTTGAGCAGCCCGAAGGCGTCATCGCGTCACTGGGCGGCCAGACGGCGATCAATCTCGCACAGCCTTTAATGGACCGCGGAGTTAAGATCGTCGGAACAGATTGCGCCGCGATAGAACGCGCAGAAAACCGCGACAGCTTCGAGAAGATCCTCGAAGAGCTGGGCATCCCCCAGCCTCCCGGACATGCCGTCACGAACATTGAAGACGGAGTAAGAGCCGCGGCGGACGTAGGCTATCCCGTTCTCGTAAGACCGTCGTTCGTACTGGGCGGGCGGGCAATGGAAATCGTTGCCAACGAAGAGCAGCTTCGCCGCTATCTTAAAAACGCGGTCGAGATCGACGCCGATAAACCGGTCCTGGTCGACAAATACATTCTGGGAAAAGAAGTGGAAGTCGACGCCATCTGCGACGGCCGCGACGTGTTTGTCCCCGGCATCATGGAACTTGTCGAGCGCACCGGCATCCACTCCGGCGACTCCATCAGCGTTTACCCCGCCTTCTCGATCTCGAATAAAGTCAAAGGAATCATACTCCAATACGCGAAAAAGCTCGGTCTGGGCATCGGGATCGTCGGACTTTACAACATCCAGTTCATCGTGGACAAAGACGAAAACGTGTTCATTATCGAGGTCAATCCGCGTTCTTCCCGCACCGTGCCGTTCCTTTCGAAGGCGACCGGATACAGCCTGGCTGATATCGCGACGGAAGTGATCCTCGGCAAATCGCTTAAAGAGCAGGGTTATTTCGACCTTTATCCGGAAGAGAAAAAGCGTTTCTACGTAAAAGTGCCGGTCTTCTCGTTCAACAAGATCAAGGGCCTCGACGCGGTGCTGTCGCCCGAGATGAAATCTACCGGCGAAGCGATCGGCTATGACGATAAGCTGAACCGCGCGCTCTACAAGGCTCTCCAGGCTTCCGGCACGCACCTGCAGAATTACGGCACGGTGCTGGCAACGATCGCGGATAAGGATAAGGACGAGGCGCTGCCTCTGATCCGCCGTTTCTACAACCTTGGCTTCAATATCGAGGCAACGGCGGGCACCGCGTCGTTCCTTAAGAGCAACGGCATCCGCACGCACGTGCTCAGAAAGATCGGCGACGGCAGCGACGAGATATTGCGGTCAATACGGCAGGGTCATATCGCCTACGTGATTAATACGCGCGACATAGGCACTCCCGCGCAGGAGAGCGACGGGCGCAAGATCCGCCGCACCGCCTCGGAGAACAACGTTACGATGTTCACTTCGCTTGACACCGTGCGCGTTCTGCTGGACGTGCTCGAAGAAACCACGCTCACGATATCAACCATCGACGCCTGATAATTCCGCCGCGAGACGGCGCCCGGATGCGGCGCCCTTTCTGCAAATGGGACAAAACTTCGAGTTTGAGCATTTTTGTCCCATTTTATCGCTCATTTGACGCCGCCCGGATGCGGCGACCTTTCTGCAAATGGGACAAAACTTCGAGTTTGAGCATTTTTGTCCCATTCCCTCGCTCATTTGACGGCGCCCAGATGCGGCACCCTTTCTGCAAATGGGACAAAATTCCGAGTTTGAGTGATTTTGTCCCATTTCCTCGCTCATTTGACGCCGCCCAGAAG
>JAFWQX010000042.1 GCA_017508875.1 Clostridia bacterium
GCGGCCGTGCGAATTTCTCATTTATACGGCCGCAAATAACGAAGAGGCGGAATGCGGCCGTACACTCCGTCTCACCAATACGGCCGCAAATGAAAAAAGACAGAGCTGCGGCCGTACGAATTTCTCATTTATACGGCCGAAAAAGGGGAAGAGGCGGAATGCGGCCGTACACTCGGCCTCACCGATACGGCCGCAAATCGAAAAAGACAGAGCTGCGGCCGTACATTCCACCTCATTGCACGCGGCCGGGAGTAGAGTCGCCGGAAAAGTCCGGAAAAGTCCGGAAATTTTCGGAAAAATTCGGAAAAGTCTGGGAATTTCCGGAAAAATCCGGTAATATCCGGAAAAGTCGGGTAATATCCGGAAATATCCGGAAATGTCGGAAATAATTGATTTCTGCAGCAGGAATTTGGTAGGATTGACACGCTTTCTGAGCGGAAGATGCAGAAGGCAGAACGACCGGAGGTGTAAAAAATGGATGTAATCAAAGTATCTTCAGTCACGGGCGCAGGGGAGCTTGCCAATGTGATATTCAAATCGATGTCGAGAGAAGGAAAAGTACAGCTGAGGGCGATCGGCGCCGCAGCGATCAATCAGGCGGTCAAGGCAATTGCCATTTCGCGGATCAATTTTGTTCCTTACGGGGCGGACGTGATATGCGCACCGTGGTTCAGCGACGTTTATATTGACCACAAACTCAAAACGGCGATTACTTTCTGCGTTGAGCTCAGATGGCCGGATGAAGCCGCATCGGCAGCGTAGAAGCGGCCGCACTGAGAATCATAACACTCCCGCCCGTGTTGCCCACGCCATATGGCCCGTTGAGCGGTCACGCAAAGCAACGTTGACTGGGCACGCGAAGCAGCGTTGACCGGCCCCGCGAAGCAACTTTGACTGGCCCCGCAAAGCAGCGTTGAGCGGTCACGCAAAGCAGCGTTGACCGGGCACGCAAAGCAGCGTTGAGCGGTGACGCAAAGCAATATTGACCGGTGACGCAAAGCAATATTGACCCGCGGAAACCCCAAGGCCCTCAAGCAAGCCCCCAGACCGCAAAATCCAAAAAATCCAAAAAATCCAAATAATAGTGCTGCTTATCCATATAATTCTGTTTAATGATTTTACAAAATGTGATATAATAACAAATTGGAGTTCTCCAGGCTTCGAAAAAAGCCCGGCACGCACAACCGTGGGAGAAGCCCGCACCTATGAAACCCGACGGAGGGATCACATGAAGAATAACAGAAAAAGAAACGCGATCAGACTGTTAGCACTGCTGCTCATGACGGCAATGCTTCTCTCGGGCTGCACTATAAATAACAACGGACAAGAAGAAAAAACCGAATTGCCGGCCACCGACGAGATCGTTGACATCACGACCGACGAGCCGTCGGGAACAGATGAAGGGGGAGCGACGCCGGGGGGAGAAACGGAATTGCCCGACGGGACACCGGAAGTGACTCCTGACGGAAAAGAAACAAACGTACCTGAAACAGAAGTGCCGGCGACAACGTCAGACAAACCGGACGAGACCGTTGACCCCGCGACACAGGCGCCTACGGCCACAGCGACCGAAGTCGCGCAGCCTACCGCAACGGCCACGGCTACCCCTACTAAAGCCCCGACGGCTACGCCTACTAAGGCACCTACGCCTACCCCGACCAGAGCACCCACACCGACTCCCACGAAAACCCCGACACCTACGCCTGTAACTGACATAACCAAATACGAAGACCTGGTCATCTCGAAAGTATACGGGCACGGCGGAAGCACCAGCGGCGCATGCGAACACTGCTTCATAGAACTTACAAATACCGGTTCGAAGAGCCTGAATCTGGGCGGCCTCGCGCTTTATTATAAGACGGGCGACACGACGGATTATACTTCGTTCAATCTGCCTTCCGTATCGCTCGGCGCGGGGAAGAGCTTCCTGATCAGGGGTGCTTCGTGCTCAAAGAATTCAGTTAAATTCAATACATCGGGCGAAGTTATCAGAATAGAAAATTACGACGCCGAATGGAACATTACGATCGACAATAAGGAAGTACGCCTCGTTCTCGCGCCTTTGGGAAAATCTTTCAACAAGAGCACCCAGCCGGCCGAACTGACGGGGAAAATATCGTACTTCGTTGCCACCAACACGTATTATTTCGACACCGGGTACGTTGACGACTTATCCAAAAACAAGATCGCCGTCAGGACCGCCATGAAGCAGGACAGCGGCTACTTTACAACGAATATAAGCAAAGCTACGAGCTCCAAAATCGCGCAGATCGTTCCCGTGGCGATGAACGGACAGGCCGCGAAAATCATCGGCTCAAAACTGAAAGAAATACAGTTCTCAGAACCGGCCGGATTCTACTCATCAAAATTCACGCTTAAATTGACCGCGCCTTCAGGATACAACACGATCTACTATACGCTGGACGGCTCGGACCCGAAAACGTCGTCTACCAGAAAGACGTACAGCTCCGGCATAACGCTTTCCGACACTTCGTCCAAAGCGTTCGGAAGCACGTACACCACAGGCCTAAAATACGTCGGAAACATCCGCAGCTCGGCGACAAGGATGATCGGCGGTACCGTCGTTAAAGCGTGTGCGTACAACGGAACAGTATATACCGGCATCTATACCAACACATATTTTGTGGCTCCGAAGATGGCCGAGTACGGCGTAACCGTTATGTCCGTTTCGCTTAATACGAACGAGATGTTCGGAACGCCAGGCTTCTACCACAATTTCAACGCGAGCTCGAACGACCCGAACACGCGCGGCGCGGCATTTATGGAAGTTTTTGACCCGTCCGGAACGCGCAGAGGCTATTCCAACATCGAACTTTCAATCAGCGGCCACGGCTCTTCAGGCACAGGTATGCGCTCGATGAAAGTGTTCTACAAAGGCACTCAGAATATCGAGGACGGTACGGAATCAAAGCTTAACTACGACCTGTTCGACGGGTACGCGGTGAATTCCAAGGGTCAGAACATCACAGAATTCTCGCGCCTGCTGCTCAGAAATTCGGGCAACGACTGCGGCGTTTCGTACATCCGCGACGCTTACATGCAGCGCGTTTCCAGAAACCTCAATATAGACACGATGGCGTACGCGCCGGTGCTGCTTTTCGTCAACGGCGATTTCTGGGGAGTCTACAATGCCAGAGAACGCTACAGCGGAGACTACATCCAATCACACTACGGAATCGATAAGGACAACGTTGCCCTCATCGAAAGCGACTACTCGCAGGTACACACGAACCAGAACGCACCGTTCGTTGTCAGCTCCGGCCTTGACAATGACGCCGATGATTTCAACGCGCTCGTTGATTATATCAAGTCGCACAGCATGCAGGTCGCGAGCAACTACACGTACGTCACTTCGAAGATCGACATAAACTCGTTCATAGATATGTACGTTTCGAGGCTGTATTTCAGTGCGAGAGACTGGCCCGAGAACAATATTAAGGTGTGGAGGAACAGATCGGACAAGGATCCTTCCGGCTTCGACAATAAGTGGCATTTCACGCTGCTCGATATGGACATGGGTATCTCGTTCTTCACGGACGCGAACAATACGACTGAAAACTCCAACTTCTTCGGCTGGATCGACGCGACGAGCTGCGTCATCGGAAACATTATGCACGCACTCATCAGGAACGGGTCCTTTAAGAAACAGTTCCTCGGCCGCTTCTACGAAGTGCTGAATGAGATATACGTCCCCGCTGATATGGAGGCGGAACTCGATAAAATAGTTGCCGAAAGGGCGCCGATCCTTGCTCTGCAGTCGCAGCGCTGGGGCGCGAATACTTCGACGTACAATACTTCCGTCAGTAATATGCGCAAGTTCGTGAACAACAGATACAACTACGCGATCCAGTACCTCTGCTCGTATTTCGGCATAACTGAGGCGTACCTTAAGAGCATAAGCGGAAACTATATTACCGCGTCATTCTCGGAAGTGAGGCTGAACGTTAAGATAGACGGTCAAACGATCTCGAATTCGTACGTGAAGAAGTTCGATAAGAACATTACTTTGAAAGTCGAAGCGACCCCGAAGGAAGGCTTCGAGCTTATCGCGATACTGTTTACGGACGCGAACGGAAAGACCACGAGATACACCGGAAACACTGCGACGATAACGACTTCGGTCGCCGGCGAGATCACATTCGAGACTAAAAAACAGTCCGGAGGCGAAGGCCTGATCGTACATCCCGGGATCGTTGCCGGCGGATATCAGATGTATTATCTGACGCCGGAAGGAAAGCTGTACGCCTGGGGCAATAATAACAATAACGTGCTCGGAGCGGGTACGGACAAGAGCATCGTCACCAAACCTGTGCTCGTGCGCGAGAACGTCGCTCAGATCGAGGTCTGCCACAGCAATGACGCAGAGAACGGCAACAACAACATTATGGCCGCGATATTGACCCTCGACGGCGATATCTACACGATCGGCTCCGGCAGCATTTCACCTTTAGGCGCGTCAAATACCTGGAAACTCGTTGACTTCGACGGCTATCCCGTTTCGGTAAGCGTCGGACTTGACCACCTGCTTATCCTTGACCGCGACGGCAACGTCTGGGGCATCGGCAATAACAGCTACGGCCAGCTTGGCAAGACCAACGAAGGTGGCACGGTGAATTCGTTCATCAAGATCGCTTCGAACGCGTCAATGATCTCTGCGGGCCGCAGAAACAGTGCGTGGATCGATAAGAACGGCGACTGCTACGTGCTTGGCGACGGCAGATGGAACAAGTTCAACAGCTCCACTGACAACATCACTACGCCTTACAGGCTGCTTTCCGGCGTGAGCTACATAAGCAGCGGCGAACACGAAATGATCCTTGTCACCGAAAGCGGTAAGCTGTATTACGCCGGCTGGCGTTCGATCCAGGGCTTCGGCCAGGGCACCGGTACGGCCGGCGCGGCGCAGCTTGCGATCAACGGTGTCGAGAAGGCTGCGATCCATTTCGGCAATATGGTTATTAAGACCGAGTCCGGGGCAATGTACGTCTATGGCCTTAATACGGGCAATGCGATCGGCAGTGCTGTGACGAACGGTTCTCCGGCCAGAGTGCTCGGCTCCGGTGTCACGGATGTTGCCGCCGGCTACGACTTCATCGCCTACATGCTTTCCGACGGGTCAATTAAAGTGACCGGCAGCAATGCGAACGGTCAGGCGGGCAACGGCACGACTTCCGAGTACGTGTCAGGTGCTACGGTGATGATTCAGTAAATAAATGGCAGCCGCCTGAGTGCAGCGCCCGCCGGGCGGCAACGCTGCGCTCCGGCGACCCTGCGGGCGCTGCAGGTGGGGATGAGGCCTCCGGCGGGGATGATACAGCCTCCGGCGCCCGGTGATATGAGGAAAAATGATTAGATAGAAGGTAAAAGTTAAGCGCGATGCTCATTTTACGCTTAACTTTTTTTATTGGGCTGGGGCCGCCGGGCCTGTGTGAGCGCGTGGGTGCTGCCGGCGGCGAGTCAGAGAGGTGAAAGTTAAGCGAATTGCTCATTTTACGCTTAACTTTTTTTATTGTACTGGGGCCGCCGGGCCTGTGTGAGCGTCGGCAATTCTCCTTAGATGGCTCCTGTACAGCCCGGCGGCGGTGAAATGAGGTAAAAGTTAAGCGAACCGCTCTTTTTTCGCTTAACTTTTTTGATAGACAGAGCCCCGCCGGCTCCAAGCGAGCGCCTCGTGCGCTTGTTAAAGCTCTCCGGCACTGTCCGGCGAGGAAGAATGAGGAAAAAGTTAAGCGAACCACTCATTTTGCGCTTAACTTTTTTGATAGACAGAGCCCGCCGGCTCCAAGCGAGCGCCTCGTGCGCTTGTTAAAGCTCTCCGGCACGGTCCGGCGGGGAAGAATGAGGAAAAAGTTAAGCGAACCACTCATTTTGCGCTTAACTTTTTTGATAGACAGAGCCCGC
>JAFWQX010000043.1 GCA_017508875.1 Clostridia bacterium
CGTGCGACCTTCCTCGCCAATACGGCCGCAAATGGAAAAAGACAGAGCTGCGGCCGTGCATTTCGCTCATCGATACGGCCGCAAAAGGAAAGAAGGCGGAATGCGGCCGTGCGACCTTCCTCGCCAATACGGCCGCAAATGGAAAAAGACAGAGCTGCGGCCGTACAAATGAGCAATAAGGCCGCTTCGCCTCTTAACTCTGAACTCTGAACTCTTATCCATTTGCCATTTACAATTCGCCCTTCACACACCGTACTCCCCTGTGACCTCGAAATGCACGACATCGGGGGCGTTGTCGCCGCGAGCGATACCCTCAAACGCAAAACGCCTGGAATTATCCCAGATATTGCCCGCGATAGAAATCGGCTGCCCGGCCATGGCGGCGGGGATCTCGGCGCGGAATTTGATGTCGAGGCGCGTTATGTGAGGTTCGAGAGCGCGGTCATCATCGGAAAGCACGCGAAAGAGCGTATCGGAAGCCCATTCGGCGTAGCGGGCGTTGTTCATGTGGCGGTTATAATCGAAATCGCTGTAAACGGGCGCGCGGTCAAAGGAGAACGGGCGGCAGGGATCCGCAGCATCGTCGTTGTCAACGGCGCGGTAATGTTCTTTGGACAGTTCGAACGGAGCGGAAAGCGTTGAGGTGTCAGGCATGGCAACGATCTCGGGCGTTGGCCGCACGAAATGCCGCGCCTTCACGTCGAGAAGCGCCCACTGGGAAGAAATCGAGCCCAGCAGCTCCCCGCGTTCGTCGTAGATCTCGCCGTAACGGGAGAAGATCAGCCGCAGCTTGTTTTCCGGCCACGTGTCGATTCTGACGGTCTCGCCGGTCCCGGGGTAACGGCGCATCCGCACCTCTAAGCGCACAACGACGTAGCACAGCCCGTGTTTGTTCCACAGGTCCGCCCATCCGGACCCGAACTCCTGGCACTGGTCGCCCGCCGTCTCCTGGAAAAATCCCAGCAGCGCCTGCAGCCTCAGCCTGTTGAAGAGGTCAACTTCCGTTGCCCCCAGCCTGAAGTACCGCGTATATTTCCCGTTTTCCTGTTTACCTTCATGAATCATAATAATAGTTCCTCCTGCATCACGCCGTCTCGATCGCCGCTGCGTCGCCGAGGCCGAACACCTCGACAGCCATCTCGCGCATCTTGTACTTCTGTATCTTGCCGCTCGCGGTCATCGGAAAGGCGTCCATAAACCAGATATATTTAGGCATCTTGTGCCGCGCCAGATGCGAACGGATAAACTCGCGCATCTCGTCCTCGTCGGAAGTGACGCCGGCCTTAAGGATTATGCAGGCACAGACCTCCTCGCCGTAATTCTTATCCGGCACGCCGATGACCTGCACGTCCTGCACTTTCGGGTTGGTGTACAGGAACTCCTCGAGTTCTTTCGGGTAAATGTTCTCGCCGCCGCGGATGATCATATCCTTTATGCGGCCTGTGATGTGGAAATAGCCCTCCTCATCGATGGTCGCAAGGTCGCCGGAATGGAGCCAGCCGTCCGAATCGATCGCCAGCGCCGTTGCCTCTGGCATGTTGTAGTAGCCCTTCATCACAGAGTAGCCGCGGACAACGACCTCCCCGGGCACTCCCGCCGGAACGTCCGCGCCGGTATCGGGGTCAACGCACTTGACCTCGACGAAAGGCATCTTGCGCCCTACCGTTGACACGCGCTTTTCGATACTGTCGTAGATGTTCGTCATCGTACACACGGGCGAGACTTCGGTGAGGCCGTACGGAATCGTGATCTCGGACATATGCATTGCCCCGACCACCTGCTCCATCACCTTTACGGGGCATGGCGAGCCGGACATTATGCCGGTGCGCAGGCTGGAAAAATCGTATTTCGGAAAGTCTGGATGCTCGAGCATCGCGATGTACATAGTAGGCACGCCGTACGTGGCGGTGCAGCGCTCGGCCTGGATCGTGTGCATGACCCTCACCGGGTTGTAGCGTTCGACGGGGACAATGCAGCTGCCGTGCGTTATGCACGCCATTATCCCCAGCACGCAGCCGAAACAGTGGAAAAACGGCACAGGCAGGCACACGCGGTCGCGCGGGGTCAACGTTTGATTGTCCCCTATGCATTTGCCGTTGTTCAGTATGTTGTAGTGGGTCAGCATGACGCCCTTGGGGAAGCCGGTCGTCCCGGAAGTGTACTGCATATTGACAACGTCGAACGGCGAGACCATGCTCTGTACCGAGCGGCGCTCCTCCTCGCTGACCTGCTTAGCCAGCGTCCGAAGATCGTCCCAATGAATTGCGCCCTTCGGCGTGTTTTCCGGTTTATCGAGGTAGATCACGCGTTTTAACCGCGGCAGATCGGCGCTTTCCAGCTTTCCGGGCTCGCTTCCGGCCAGCTCCGGGACAAGTTCGTTGATGATCTGTACGTAATTCGTGTCTTTCAGGCCTTCCATCATCACGAGCGTGTCGGTGTCGGACTGCCTTAGCAGGTACTCGGCTTCAAAAATTTTATAGTTCGTGTTAACGGTGACAAGCGTGGCGCCGATCTTCGCGGTGGCGTACATGAGCACGATCCATTCGGGGTAGTTGGTCGCCCAGATGGCAACGTGCGATCCGGGCCTTACGCCGATGGCCAGAAGGCCGCGCGCGATCAAGTTGCATTCGTCCCTGAACTGCGCGTACGTTTTGCGGAAAGGTTTATCGTTGCAGACAACGCAGTCATTGTCCGGATATACTTCGGCAACGCGGTCGAGCAGATCGCCGAGCGTCATCTCTATAAGCGAATCCTTGCCGTCGCCGAATATTTTATACGTTTCCATTTTCATGATCTGCAGCCTCCCTTTGCCACTTGCCATTATTTTAAGGTTTCTTTGATTACCTTATTTTTCTCCGGCGAAGCCGAGTGAATGGCTAAGAATTTTGTTTGACCGAAATGCGTTTTAATGTATGGTTCGCATGAGACCCAAAATTCGTGCCATCACTCGGTTCGCCCACTTGCCATTAAAAAAGTCTCCGCCCCTTATTCAGAGACGAAGACAGTATAGCTGTATCCGCGGTACCACTCTGATTAGCCGACCATCATCAGCTCGCTCAAAGCACGAATAACGTTCGTCACACGTCCGGCACTACTGCGCCTAAGGCTTTTCGCACCGGCTGCTCCGGAACCAGTTCGCCGTCTCCCCGCCGCTCCGTTACACCAACCCGAAGCTCTCTGCGCGCGCCTTAACGGTTACTATTTTCCATCATAGCATTTACCGATATTATTTCCGCCGCCGTATCGCGGCAACGGTAGGCAAAGTATATAACATGCCGCATCGGGGTGTCAAGAGGAATTTTACATTGAGCCTTTACATATCTTCAGAACTTTGCTGCAGCCAGTTGGAGCTTTCTTTCTTACAGAAAACACACATAAATTATCCTGCAGATCCACCGAAAAACCGTTTCACTTTTTGTTTTTACCGGCGCGTGCGAGGGCAATGATCAGCACGAGCCCGACGACAATTACCGCCGCTCCGATCAGCAGTATCCTGCCCAGTTTTTTAAGAAGACCGCCGAGGTTCGCGGCAGAATCATCGCCGCTGTTATCAGTTCCGGGAGATACAATGTGATCCGTCGCTTCCGTCTGATCTGCGGTCGTGTCAACGTTGGAAGGAGTAAAAATGTCGAGCGTTGTCGGCCGGACGGTCGAGGACCCGGCAGGTGTTATTGTGGGCAATGCTGTAGGTTCCGTGGTCGGAGTCACGGTCGGCTTCGGTGCGGGAGTCTGAGTGGCAACCGGTTTCGGTGAAGGCGTCGGAGTTGCGGTCGCAGGAGCCTCCGTTTTAGGCGGATTTTTAAGCGTGCCCACGAGCGCTCCTACGAAGTTCGACGACGCTTCAGTAATGCCTCTGGAATTCACCCGGTACGACTCATTCGGGCCGCATACCGTTTCCCAGTCCGGAGGATATATTTCGATAAATTCATTATGCAGCTTGTATCCCCTCTGCGTCTTCGAGAAAAACTGCGCGGCGACCTTATCCCCCGCGTTAAGCGCAAGGTCGCGGCTCAGTTTAAGCGTATAAAAGCCCGGCTCGCTCACGGAAAGCGTTGCCTTCGCATCCGGAGTGCTGCTGAGCAGTGCGTTGTCAATACCTGCCGGACGCACCCAGACGTTGACCTCCAGCGTGCCGGGAGCGTCGATGTACGCCTTCGCGCTCTTCACGGTCATTGCCTCCGAAACGGTAAATACGTTGACAGCTGACGCCGGTTCGGATATGTCGTACACTGCTGCGCCCTGCGGCATGATTTCCGTGTGTGTAAGCACTTTCAAGCCGTAAGCCGGTTCGACCTTCGCGGCATAAATATCGCGCCCCATATCGGCCCTGTAGGATACGTACGCGTACCCGCCGTCGCCCCAGTTTGTCCCCCACGTATTTTTCACAAGGAACGCGCCGGTGCCGGAATCGGTGGATTTCGAATCGTCCCACCCTACGATCAGGACCGAATGCGCCGCCTTCGTATTGTCCCACTTATCCGTGGAAGCCAGCTTGCGCACCGAATCATATTTTCCCATAAAAACGGAAACGCCTACGGCCCCGAATTCATACACCCACTCTTTGATCTTACTGACTTTCAGATTCGGCTCCTCCCAGATGTCAAACATTCTGAATTCACTTATGAGCCCGTCAGAATCGTATATCTCGTCGCCGCTCACGGCGGAGGCGGAGTCGATCGTGGGATAGCGTTCATTCTTCATAAGGCCCTTGCCCACCGAAGACGTCATAAGGGCCTGTGAAGGGCTGCCCGCGTACCTGTACCAGAGGGAGGGGTTCGTGACGATCTTATGCTCTTTCCCGGTATATACCGCGCGGGCAAACATCGGTGCGGAGTAGAGCGACGTGCCTGCAGGCGCTATGCCCTGTTTCACGGCGTTTATGTTCAGCATATCGACGGTCGAATATGCCCAGCAGAGCGGATTATCCTTCTGGTTCAGCACGGGCGTGCGGCCAGGTGTTTCGTATTTCGACGGAAGTGCGGCGAGGACAATAGTTTCGCCCGTCCCGGCCGTTTCGCGTCTGGCATCGTGCGCCGGCAATTCTGCCGTCAGGAATGCGACAGCGCACAATATCGCCGCCAATACCGCTGCGATTCGCCTTGCTCTTATTCCGTTTTTATCTTTTCCGAACGGTCTTCTGATAAACATATTGCGCCTCCGTTGATATAGCGGATAATAGTTGTTATTTATTTTATACTTTTCTCCTTATAAATGTCCATATAAATGTCCGGATATCTGAGCGGATCTCTGCCCCGGTATCTGCCCGGGGCTGCCCGGAGCTGCCCGGATCTCTGCCCGGTATCTGCCCGGTATCTGCCCCGGTATCCGGCCGGAGCGTCATTCAAGCTTTTTTATTGAGAGAAGGATAAACAGCGGCACGAGGAACTGGAGCAGGCCCTGGAACAGAAGCAGCTGCTGGGGGCCGGTGATATTGACGCCGAACAACGTAAAATAATTGGCGCCGATCAGGCGGATCCACAGCGTCCCGAGCGACATGCCTATAAACGAGCTGAGGTTCACCGCGATATAATAAAACGACATATATTCCGTGCGGTTTTCTTCAGGCATATTGACGAAAGCAAGATTCGCAGCCGTAATGTTTGCCCCGACACCTATCACGTGCTGAGTAAGACGCACGGTGAGCATTAACGGGATGTAGTTTGCACTGTTCGTAAAAGCGTATAGGAGCGTCGTCGGCGAATGAAGGATCGCGGCGATCGCAAACGTCCTGAACCACGAAGTGCGCCTGATCAGTTTCTTCCATGGCCGCTGGAGGAAAATAAGGAAAAGCGTGTAAGACGCATTTATGGCGCAGATAAAAATGTAAGGCACGTGCGAAGTCACGGTAAGGTAGTTATCGATGATATTCGTCACGGCGAACGTCTGTGTGAACGTCCAGAGGAAAACGAAAAGCATTGTCCACATGTATTTCCGGTTCTTCAACGGCACTCTAAACGTGTTCGACAGTTTTACTTTTTCCGTGCGCCTGTATTCGGGCTCCGACGGCAGAGCCATAAACACGACGTCCAGGAGCGCCAGGGCGTACGCAATTATCCTTATCCACGTGAATATTTCCGGATTTGCTTCGGCGAGCCTGTCCTGCAGAAAAGCCAGAAGCAGTATCGCCGCGCCCGCGACGCCCGCGCCGATGGTCTGCACGTACGCAAAATAATCGCTGCGAAGCTCCCCTGGAATATTGCTGATATGAAGTTCGGTGATGCCAGGCAGGGACAATGCGTTTATTACCCCTGCGGCAAAGACGATCGCACAGAATGATACGGTTCTCACACTTACGTCTTTTACGACGTATGGCAGCAGCGTGACGGTCAATATATTTAGCGTATGGTACATGAATCTGGCGCCGATCAGCACCGCTTTCCTTTTGCGGAACCGCCCCAAAAGGTCGGGCGAAAAAATACAGAAAAGATTCGCCAGAAAAGGTATTGCCGCGACGAGCCCTACCTGCGAGGCGTCCATTCCCGTATGGGCGAGGAACCCGCTGTAGAACACTCCGGCGGTAAGGTATGAATTGACCGAATTCATAAGGCTGTATATCATCACAAAGACCCGCGAACGGGCCTTTGTCTCCTTAAAATTAAACACTCTCCGGAAATTTCCGGCTTCCTGTCTGCTTCCGAATTTCATTTCCTGTTACTGAAGTGCGATAACTGATCTCGCTACCTTATCGGACGTTGCCCCTTTACCGGCAATTCCGTAACTGTTATTTCCCGAGATAACCGCTGTCCCGTCGCCGGGCAGATATGCGGTGTATCCTACGCCTGCGCCTGCCGCGGTACAGGTCTCAGCTTTGAGCACAGGTACGAGCTGCGTCACGGCTAAACCTGTTGCGATCTGGTTGTAGGCGTTCTCGCCCCAGCCGTAGAGCTTTCCGTCGTTCGTGATGATCAGCGCGGTGCCCTCCTGCATAGAAACCGACTTTACGTTTTCCATCAGCTTGTTCATTTTACCTACGACACCGCCCGACATCATATCCGCCGCTCTGGTGCCCATATAATACAGGACGCTATTGCTGTCGATATAGAACGCCGAATGCTCGCCCGCAAACGCTTTAGCGGCATTGTCGGCCAGCGGATAAGGCGACCTGATCATTTCAGGAGCGGAAGAGTTCAGTTTGCCCCAGCGGTTATCGCCCAGGGCGTACAACGTGCCGTCGATCGTGACGTAAAGAGTGTGGCGTCTTCCGGCGGCTGCGCTGACAACGTTATCCGCGAGCTTCACCCACGTCGTTGCCCGGTCTTTTCCGAGGTTTCCGAGCTGGCAATAGCTGTTGTTTCCTATTCCGTACAGGCTGCCGTCGTTCGTAAGCAAAAGTGCGTGATCGAAGCCGAGGCTGAACGCCGTTACGGTTTTGTTTCCGGGTATTTCCGCCTGCATGAACACATTTTCCGGGCCTGTACGTCCGAGTTGGCCGTAATTGTTCGCACCCGCCGTAAGCAGGCGCCCGTCTGACGTAAGAACGTACGTGAACGGAGCATCGCCGGTGCTGCCGCCCTGAGCCGTTGCCACCAATTTAGCGCCGGTCATAACGAGCTGCGGCCGCGTGTAGACTCTGGCGGGAAGGCCCATCGCGCCGGTGGTATTATTGCCCCAGGCGTAAAGATTTCCGCCTTCAAGAAGTACGAAAACTTCGCTCGAACCGGCCGCAACAGCTGCCTGAGTGCCTTTTACCGTGCCCTTCTTTACAGTCATTACCGTCAATACGGCGTCGCTCGAGAGCGTCAATGATCCCGAGTTGGACGTCAATATCGTCTGCTTTCCGTTTGAATCGGTGACGGCCACGGCGTCGATATCGTATCCGCTCCTGGCTGAAACTTCGTATGAAACCGTGATTTCCGTTCCCGAAAGTCCGAGTGTGGTCTTGCTGCCGCTGTCCGCCGCGGCGCCGTTAAGTTTCACGGTCGCAGCAGAAGGATCGTACGAAGCGGTGATCGCGGTAGGTGTGATATTGAAGAAGGCGTAAAGCTGTGAAAGCCACACGCTGCCTCTGCGTTTTGCAAAAGCGCGCATGTAATTCACTCTCTCTTTCCAGGTGGCTTCATTCGCTCCGGCGATGCCCCAGCGCAGGAAATTTGCCTGGATCGGTTTCTCGAGTTCGGCCGCTGTCGCGTTAATGATCTCAAGGCATCGGTCTTTTTCGAAAACCACTTCCGCGGCGTAGATGCAGCGCTCGATAAATTTCTGTTTGAAAGTATCGTTCTTAAGGAGGCTGACTGCCATCGCTCCGAGGATCGTGTTATTGTTAAGCGCATGATTAAAATAATCGCCGTTGTAGTCGGAAATGAAGCCGCCGTCCATGTCCATGATCACGAAGCGCCATTTTGTGTCGAGGCGGCTCGGATCTTTTTCGGAGCTGCAGCGCCAGACTTTAACGTTATTCCACGGGAAGTCGCCGTTGCACACGTACATATGTGCGATCAGGCAGTCGATCATACTGTCGACGTCGAGCTTTGCCGTCACTTTTTCGTAATTCGACGCGGTCTTCATATTGTTTCCGCGGATAAAAGCGACAAGGTCTTCCCAGTCTTTTTTGTCTTTTTCTGTGCCGTCGGTAAGCTCGTACGGGCTGTAGCTATTGCCCGTCACGAGCGGAGTGGGCGCTTCGAGCATAGCGAAATTTTCTTCAAGTACGCCGTAGTGCGCCTCGAAATACTTTGCCCCGTAACGTTCGCGCATATTATACGTGCCCCAGAGTTCGCCGTTTATCAGCACTATTACCGAACGCGCTTCCTGGTAATCCACGTTAAGCAGCGAGGCGATCTTCTGGCTCACACGGTCAGCCATGAACGAACCGACGGCGTCGTTGCCCGCGTTCCTCATAACGAGGCGCTTGAAGGACGTGATCTTCTTTCCGTTGACGTCGCGCGCTTCGCCGCGGAAAATATCATATTTAAGCTTCCCGGGATTATCCGTAACGTCCGGATTCGCGTCGCTCTTATAATAGAGGCGGATGGATTTCTGAAGATTGCCTAAAGAACCGTTGCCCGAGAGCGAGATCTCGACCCACTGGGCGGATTGCTTCGTGCCCTTCTCATCGTAAATTTCGCAGAATGCGCTCACACGCCTCTTGGTCGTAAAAGGCGACTGCATCGTGGTGTAGTATATACCGGTCTTTCCGTCAAAATCGCCTTCTTCGACAAACAGCGAGACGATCGGGGCGTCAAAAAGGTCTGCTCCGTCTTTCCAGACAAGGTACGTTTCCGTCACTTCGGGAGTCTTGTTTCCGTTCGCGTCAACGGCGTAGGCGCGTATCACGCGGCCGCGCGGCATTCTTGCCGTAGGCAGCGGGTAACCGAGCGCGTTGTGGGTGCTTCTCGTGACCTTTCCTATCGTACGGCTCTGGCATTCAGAAATAGTAAGCGGATTTTCATACTCTTTTCCGTTCAGCGCCGGCGAGGTCCCGTCCGTAGTATAGTATATCTTAAATCCTTCCGGGGCGCTTATTTCGAGCTCGAACGTGTCGGGATAAAAGCCGCCTTTTTTTGAGAGCGTCACTGTCGGATTCTTTACCGGAGTAGGAGTCGGTTTTTCGGTCGGGGCAGGAGTGGCTGTAGGTTTCTGCGTAGGGTTCTGTGTAGGCTTCTCTGTAGGTTTCGGAGAAGGCGTAGAGGTCGGTTCGGGCGTGGATGTAGGTGTCGGAGCGTCGGAAGGAGCAGGTGTGTCCGCCGGTTTTTCGGTCGGTGCATCGCTCGGTTTACCGGTTTGTTCCTCTGTCGGTTTTTCAGAAGGCGGAGCCGTCTCCTCATCGCCCTGAGGTTCTGTCGCGTCGGGTCCGTCAGTTTCAGAAGGCTGCCCGGGAGAAGGCGCAGGTTCCGCGGTAATATCAGATATGGCGTGGTCAACAGTTTTTTCCGTCCCGGGATCCGGAGCTTTCCTGCCGCACGAAGCGAGCAGAAGCGAAAGTACGAGCGCGGTCAATACAGCCGCGACGTTGACCGTCGGTCTGATAAAATGTTTCCGTCCGTCTGTGACTTTTGTATCTAAACTGTCTTTTTTCATTGTCCGGCACTCCGATCCTGGTTAACTGCCATGCGCAGACTGCATATTATAGCAACGCTATTTCAATCGCTGAAATTTACTCTGTCGCGAATCAGGTAAAGCGGCCTTGCGCGAGCTTCATCGTACATTCGAGCCATGTATTCGTTCTGGATCCCGATCGTTATCAGCGTAATTCCCTGGAAGAGCAGCGCTACGGCGAGTACTACAAACATCAGTCCCACCGTTCCGAGCACTCCGCAGATCCCTAAAATAAGCGCTACGATCAGGTAAATGATGCTCGCGCACACAAGGAAAATACCTGTCCCGGCCGCGAGCTTAAGCGGCTTGAACGAGAACGAGAGCAGCGCGTCTTTGGCGAGTTTGAGCATCTTTTTCAGCGGATACTTGGTCGTTCCTGCGAACCGTTTCCGGCGCTCAAATTCCACCGGGGCGGTCTTAAAGCCGAGCCAGCTGACGATGCCGCGCACGTACCTGTTATGCTCGCGTACCTGAAGCAGCGCGTCTTTCACTTTTCTGTCGATCAGGCGGAAGTCTCCGGTGTCAACGGGTATATCTACGTCGGTCATTTTGTTGAGCGTCCTGTAGAACATTTTCGCCGTGAACTTTTTGAAAAACGTCTCTCCTTCGCGCGAGATGCGTTTTCCGTATACGACGTCGATCCCGGAGCGCCATTTTTCGAGCATCTCGGGGATAACTTCAGGCGGATCCTGAAGATCTGCGTCGATGACAACGACACATTGCCCCCCCGCCGCGTCCATGCCGGCAGTGATCGCCGTCTGGTGGCCGAAATTGCGCGAGAAATTGATCAATTTAACACGCTTATCGGCGGCGCATATTGCCCGCGCAAGCTCCTCGGTCGCGTCGCGGCTGCCGTCGTTGACCATAACGATCTCGTACGGGATGTTCTCCCCTTCCATGACCGCCGTCAGCCGTTTGTACGTCTCTCCGATAACTTCTTCCTCATTGTACAGAGGTACTACGACGCTGCACACTGTGGTGTCCGGATCTATAATTCTTTCTTCATCCATTTTACATTTCCCTCTTGAGTTTGTTCTTCCGGTATCATACCGGTATCAAACCGGCCTTAAACCGCCGGGTCCGGTTACGCGCCTTTCTCAGAATGACCACGAATTAAACCAGCGAAGTCCTGAAATATAATCGCTCTTTACAGGTATACCGATCATCACGGGATAGAAGAACGCGTATAGCGCGAGTACGATCCCGAGATAGACGAATACAGTAGGCTTACCTATTATCTTATCTTCATACAGCGATTTGATAACGAACGCCGTCATTATGATAAGGAACGGTACAGCCGTGAAGTAGTGATATATGAACGTGCAGCGCGTTACCAGGATCCACGGGAACAGCTGGCAGGCGTAGCCGATGAATGCCACGAGCATGCCTTTATCGCGCTTTTTCCACGTGAAATACACCGCTGCCGGCAGGCAGGCAAGTCCGACCCACCAGATCGCAGGGTTTCCGAATGAAGCGACAGAGGCTCTCATTCCGGACGCAAGTCCCGCGTCTCCGCTCGAATAGTAGTAGATCGGCCTTAGGTCAATTATCCATGAATACCAGGACGACTGGTACGGGTGCGTTGCCTCCAGCCCGGAGTGGTAGTTATACATATACTTCTGGTTTTCGATGACAACGTCGATCAATGATTTGTCCGGATTTGACGGCATATACGGCAGGTACGAGAGTACGTAGATTCCAAGCGGGATCAATATGAAGAATATCACGCACAGGCCGCAGGTAGGCAGGAAATTCTTGAGGAACCACGCGCCTCCGGACTGTTTTCTGTACCTTCCGGTCCTGATGTCGTACGCTTCGCTGAATTTGGAAATAAAGAACAGTATCGCGAGACCGAGGCCCGAATAAATACTTGTCCACTTGGAAGCGGCTCCGAGTCCGAAGCAGATCCCGCACAGGAACAGCGGTATAAGTGATTTCCAGAACGGCATATCGTACGACCGCTTAGTGAAGTAGTCGAACATAAAGTAATACATCAGCAGCGTGAAAAAGACCGAATACGTATCTATCGTCGCAAGCCTCGTCTGCGCCGTTCTCATGAAGTCAAAGCACAGCAGGAACGCGGCAATGAATGCGTAGTTCGAGCGTTTGAGGAGTTTCAGCGCCAGCAGGTATATGATCGGCACGAGCAGCACGCCCATGAGCGTACCCATGAATCTCCAGCCGAACGGATTCATTCCGAAGATCCTGATGCCGAGCGAGATAAGCGTTTTACCCAGAGGCGGGTGCGTGGTCTCATAAATTTTCAGGCCGTTGATGTGCTCGTACGCGGTACGCGGGAAATAGATCTCGTCAAAATACGTGCCGTTTTCGTACGTTCTCCACGCCTGCGCGAGCTCCTGCTCGTCAAACAGTTTATCAGGTGTATACTCCGTGTCATTGACATCGCCCTCGTACGTGACGTTAACGCTTTTGATCGGGATCTGTTTGTAGTTTCCGTTATCGTCCTTCTCCCAGAACGCCATTTCGTTGACCGCGAGCCCTTTGATCTGCGACAATATCTGCACCCGTCTGGTCGTATATGTTGTCCCGTACAGTTTCCATTCAAAGAATTCCGGCGGATCTTTATCGGCGCGCGAGAAGCTGAACGCTTCTACGAACTGGCCGCTGCCGTCTTCGCGTTCGTATTTAACGGTATATGTTCCGTTTGATGACGAAGGAATGTTCGGAAGGAGCGTCGTGCGCGATACTTTCTTCACTTCGTCGAATTCTACGGTGACGGTCTCGCCGTAGCCCGCGGGCTTCCAGTACGTCACGGGTCCCTTCGCGTCGCCGAGCTTTATGAACGAAAGTGTAGCACATACGACGGTGAGCGCGCAGATAAGAATTACGTCAAGTTTCTTCAGCTTTACCGGAGGCTGGGACAAAGGATCTTTCAGCGCGTATTTTTCTTCGTCGTGTTTTTTCAAGACAAGTATCACGAACACCGCGAGGGCGACCGTGAGCACAACGAACAGGAGCTTGAACCATACGTTCGTTTCCTGCTTCGCCTTCTTCTCGGCAGAATTGCTGCCGGAAACGTCGATCGCGCCCATTCCTTCGGGGAGCTTATCTATCTTCGCAATATTTACGTTGTCAACGTACGCGACACCTTCGGATTCCGAGCTGTAGCCGCCTATTCCGAGGCTTATTTCCGCATCTTTCTGATCTTTACCGGTCTGAATGTACGCAGTGTATTCCATCCATTCGCCGTTCGTCGTGTACAGGCCGGTGCTGCGCTGGAATACTTTCATTGCCGAAACGTTAAAGCCGGCGCCTTTGATTCCGTCTGTCCTCGAGCCGTCGATCTCGCCTTCGATCTTTACTTTGCAGCTTACTTTATAATACGACTCCGGCTTGAGGCTCACCTTCTGGTACACGCGCACGTCGTTCGGAACGTTATTTGAGATCTTTATGCACTTTCCGCTGTATCCGCCGCAGGAAATGGTTACGGAACCGGACGACTCGTCGCCTACGGAGCGCTCATAATTATTAACGCTCCATCCTGTGATCTTCTCTCCGTTTCCGCTTTCAAACGAACTGTTTTTAAGATTCGCGGCACATCCGGTCAATAACGCGCCTGCAATTATTACGGTCATGATCACGGCGGCGATTTTAGCGAGCCGTGTCCTCCTGCCGTCAATTTTTCTGCCAAAGGCTTTTTTGCGTTTTATATCAAAGTTCATCTGCATCGTCCTCCGTATCATATATTCTGAGGCGGCGGTCATCCATAAATTTCACGTTAAACGTATACAGCACGGCGGCTGCGATGAGCGCCAGGCAGCAGACCAGGTTCAGTATGGCGATGACCCTCCTGTGAGGTTCCTGCGCCGCCCAGTAGAAACTGCCGTACAGGTCCTGTGTGGCTCCGGCATCCTTCAGTTTCCCGCCTATTTCGAGGCCGAGCATAACAGAAAGCACCGACATGAAATTGACCCCGGTCAATACTCCGTAGATCCAGAGCAGTATTTTGTTGTTCGAATAGAGTACGGCGGCCAACAGCAGTACGGCGCACGGGAAGAAGTAGCGCTCGTGCATGCGGGGGCCGAACATTGTCACCATATATATGAGTGTGGCTGAGTACAGGAACGGCATCGACTTATCGCTGCGTTTCGTGAGCAGATACATGACCATAACGATTATGCACGAGACCACTATCATTAGCATGCCGAAGGTCAGGTACGACATTCCGAATATGAATTTATTGGAATCGACCGTCCAGTTCTGCCTGATTATGTAATAGAAATTATACGAATTGACCGTAGCGCCCTTGTAGCCGTTGGCCGTGCCGACGTACAGATTGAACAGCCATTCGAAGAAGTTTGGCTTCATCAGAATTCCGAACGGAAGCGCGACGATCACGATCGTGCCTAATGCGGTAAGGATGCATTTCAGAATGAGTATGGCGGTCTTCCCTCTGGGGACGTCTTTATTCTTTATAAGGCGGCGCAGGAGCGCGTAGCCGATTATAGGCAGCATGAATATGCCCTGAGGTTTCAGTATTACCGCGAGGCCGAACATCACCGAAGCGAGGATGTATCTGTCTTTTACGATAAACCACACCATAAGGAGGCAAAGGAGCGCGAGGATCGAATCTACCTGCCCCCAGGCGGCCGAATCGAGCATCGAGAGCGGGTTCATTACCCAGAGTGCCACGAAGAAGATCGTCCAGTTTTTGCTGAGCTTTTTCGCCGTCATTTTATACAGGATCCAGCCGATGCCAATGTCCGCAAGTATCGACGGCAGCTTCGTGAGCATAACGTGTCCCGCGGTGCCGATTAGTCCGAACCATTTGGCCAGGAGCGTGTTGAACCACAGGAAGTACATATAAAGAGGCGGGTAGTCAAGGCTGTACGACGCGGCGTTTGCGTAGAATTTCGGTATTCCGTCGGCGACAATGTGTTTCCCCCAGCTCTGGAACAGGCTTACGTCAATGCTGCACTGAGGCGCTGTCACGGAGGCGATGAGGCGGAAAATGAGGCCGAGGGTCAATAATATTATTATTGCAGCGCCTGTGTTCAGTCCTCTGTATCCGACTTTAACGGTCTTAAAGAGCGGTTTGAACGGTTTTTCGGGCGTTTCAGCCGTTTCAGGCACGATGACCGCGCCTTCTGCTTCAGATACGGCCGAATCAGCTGAAGCTTCGTTCGAGGCCGCGGCGCCGTTTTCCGCAGGTTCAGCCGTTTCTGACAGTTCCGGCATTCCGGAGCGCGTCTCGTTTTCGTCGTAAATAACAGGATCTTCGTCGCCGTAATCGATCGGGACGAGCAGCTCTTTTACGCGCTCGATGCCGTTCCTCTTATCTCTGTCGCGCAGCACGCCGTAGCGGTACATAACCGCGAAGAACAGGAACGCCGTGATAACTATCAGCATACCGATCTTTATGCCGTCATAATACTGCTCGACAAGATCCCTCTGGCTTACAGTAGTCGCCCCGCTGTTTCCGCTGCCGTTATTCAGCATAGTCTGCTCGAAAGATATTGCCGAAGCACCTGAAGGCAGTTTCGGGAGCTGTTCTATCTTAATATCGTCGAACCACGCGGTTCCGGTAGTGTCGCAGCTGTAGAAGCCAAGGCGGAAGCATATCTGAGCCTCCGTCTGGCCGGAAGAAGTCTTACCGTAAACAGTAAGATCGGTCCAGTCGTTGTCGCCTACGAGCCCGCCTTTATATTCGTACGAATAAAGTGCGGAAATATTTGCCCCGGCCGCTTTACCTGGTGATTCGACGTTTGCGGTCCTGACCTTTGCCGTTACTTTGTAGTATGAATTCGGCTTAACGGGAACGGTTACTTTAAAGCGCGCGTCGTTGCTTACGGCGCTCGTGATCCTGGCGCAGTTGCTCCCGTCAGGTCCTTCGGATACTATCTCGTAAAGGCTCGCATCGGCGTAGTAACCCTCGCCTGAGAAATCACCCATTCCTTTGCTGAAATCCCATTCGAGCAGAACTTTATAAGACGCGCCGGAACAGCCGCGTGCAGCGAAAAATATTACGACAGCTATGATCAGTACCGCTGCCGCAGCGCAAATGGTCAGCTTAAGTCTGTGCTTTTTTAAAAATTCTTTCAAAGGCTGCCTGCCTCCCTGCGTTATTCTGAAGATCCGGTCTCCGGAAGATCAGATCCTGTATAATCTTTCAACGACTGCTCTGTCGTCGATCTCGACGTCGTGCCTGTAGACCAGTTCGCCTATCCTGCAGAACGGTCCAATATATGCGTTATCGCATTCAACTTTATCAGCGGCAACATATTCAAGTTCGGCGTTCTGCGTATCTATAAAATACGAAGACAGGATGTAGCTCCCTTCTTCTATGCCGGGTACGTCTCCGCGAGGCCTGTATTTTACTTTCAGGTCCGAACACACGATGCGCGCGAGCTCGGATCGTTCGCATGACGCGATCTCAACAGTTTCGCCCCGGAACGCCGCCCCGGAATAAGCGGCGCCGTTTATTATGTATTTTACCGCTTTCATATCGCGAAAGGCTTCGAGCCTGCCTTTTGCGCGGACAATAATATTTGCCCCGGAATACTTGCCCTGCGTAGTCAGAAGTCCGTCGACAACGACGACGTCTGCCCTGAACCGCCCCGATACATTTAGTACTCCTTCGACTTTCACCGATTCTCCGAGCATCTCTCTGAGGGCCGTCGCGGCTCCGTGTACTTCGAGCCTGTCGAAACTCACGAATTCGCGGAACCTCGCCGTACCGAAGACTTCTATTTCATCGGCTTCGACTTCTTCACGGAATATGGCGTTCCCGTAAACCTGCAGATTTCTGATATCCACACGCTGGTCAACGGTCTGATCGTCTTCTATTACTATGCCGTTAAAACTTTCCAAAGCCAGGAAGCCCCCGAATCCTGCCCGCTGCGAGCGGAAAAACCGCCGGCGGCAATTGTCCTTATGCTATTTTACCACATTGCCCGTAAAAATAAAAGTGGCGGACACGCCTCAAACAAGCGTTGTCCGCCGAAATGCAGAATCACCGTTAACTTTACGTCGTTAAAACGATTATCTGCCGTTTTACCGCGCTGAGCACGGCAATAAATTATTATTCTTCTTCAACTGATACTTCAGCGTCGGGAGCGTTCTTGCGAACAGATTCGATTCCGTTAATGCAGGAAGGTTTAGCCTTGTAGCCTTCGGAAGAGCAGATGTTCTCGCCGTTGGAAGCTTTAAGGCGGAAACGGTACTCGCCGGCTTTATCAAGATAGATCTCGAATTTGGGGTGTTTCACGGGAGTGTAGCCCTCTACGGTCTGATCTTCGCAGTTAGCAGCTACGGCATTCCTTCTGACGGATTCAACACCCGCTTTGCAGGTCTTAAGGCTTGCGTAAACCTGAGAAGTAGCAATAACCTCACCGTTTCCAGCTTTAAGATTGAACTTGAAACCTTTTGTTGTTGGTTTGATAACAAATTTGCCCATTGTAATTATCTCCTTTAACGTTTTTCGGTGGTCAATGCATATGAAATACTGCGCCTTGCCCCCTGATATGCATATTATAATATATTATGGTGCTAAAAGCAAATATCTTTTTTTACATTTTTTTAATATTTTAGCAGCGGCTCTGCGCCCTGAAGCCCGTCGTACCAAAAAACTCCGGCATTTCAGTGTGGAAATACCGGAGTCTTTTCAATCAGAAATCAGTTTTATCGGTTTGTCTCAAACAAACTTACGCAAGTTCTGCGAAGTATTTGATCGTGCGGACCATCTGGCTGGTGTAGGAGTTTTCGTTGTCATACCACGAAACGACCTGTACCTGATAGGTGTCGTCGTCGATCTTAGCGACCATCGTCTGGGTAGCATCGAAGATGGAACCGAAGCGGCTGCCGATGATGTCGGAAGAAACGATCTCGTCTTCATTGTAACCGAAGGACTCGGAAGAAGCTGCCTTCATAGCGGCGTTGATGCCTTCTTTGGTGATGTCTTTGCCCTTAACGACAGCGACAAGGATCGTGGTGGAACCGGTGACAACGGGTACTCTCTGAGCGGAGCCGATGAGTTTGCCGTTGAGTTCGGGGATAACAAGTCCGATAGCTTTTGCAGCGCCGGTGGAGTTCGGAACGATGTTAGCGGCTGCGGCTCTGGATCTTCTCAGATCGCCTTTTCTCTGGGGACCGTCGAGAGGCATCTGGTCGCCGGTGTAAGCGTGCACGGTCGTCATGATACCGCTCTGGATGGGAGCGTAATCATTGAGCGCCTTAGCCATAGGAGCAAGGCAGTTCGTGGTGCAGGAAGCGGCGGAGATGATCTTATCCTCAGGAGTAAGGATGTTATGGTTAACGTTATAAACGATGGTAGGAAGATCGTTTCCGGCGGGAGCGGAAATAACGACTTTCTTTGCTCCTGCGTCAATGTGAGCCTGCGCCTTTGCCTTGGACGTATAGAAACCGGTGCATTCGAGAACTACGTCAACGTGCAGTTTCTTCCAGGGCAGATCTTTCGCGTCTTTTTCAGCGTAGATCGTGATTTTGGTGCCGTCAACTGTGATGGAGTTATCATCATAGGTGACCTCATGGTCGTAACGGCCGTGAGCGGTGTCGTATTTGAGAAGGTGCGCGAGCATCTTAGGGGTGGTCAGATCGTTGATGGCGACAACTTTGTATCCTTTTGCGCCGAACATCTGTCTGAAAGCAAGACGGCCAATGCGGCCGAAACCATTAATAGCAACTTTTACAACTGCCATAAGTAAAACCTCCAATATTGTTTTTACGATTGACAATTATAATATTGTTTTATTAAGATTGCAACCTGATTTTTAATGTTGAGCGCCGATTTTTAAAAGATCGTCCTGCAGTACGGCAGCTGATACATAGCAGCGGGAACAGGAAGAGAGACATATATTGCTGTTTCCTTGACAGCACACCCGTTTTGTGGGAAAATACCTCCCGCATCAATTGATCGGAGGCGGCTCATGGAGGATAGCACCGGGAGTAATAGATTAAAGTTCAAAGAAGTTTTTTCAGACAGGGATTTCAACAAACGCCTGATACGATTGACGCTCCCGATAGCTTTCCAGCAGCTGATGCTCGCAACCGTTGCCGCGGCTGACGCCGTCATGCTCGGGAAAAGAAGCCAGAACGAAATGTCCGCAGTGTCTCTGGCGACGCAGATCCAGTTTATCCAGAACATGTTTATATTTGCCGTAACGTCAGCCATTACGGTCCTGGCGGCACAATATTGGGGTAAGAGAGACCGCAAAGCGGTCACTGACATTTTCTGCATCGGACTCCGGATAAACGTTGCCATTTCGGTCGTTTTTTTCACGGGCTGCGTTTTCTTTCCGCAATATCTCATGAGGATCTTCTCGAACGTTGACGTCATAGTGCAAAGCGGCGCCGGGTACCTGCGCATTGCCGGCTGGTCGTATCTCCTGACCGGAATTTCGCAATGCTATCTGTGCCTGTATAAAATAATCGGGAAGCAGCACCACGCCGCGGTCATAAGCACCGCTACCGTCATCATCAATATCGTCCTGAATGCCGTACTTATATTCGGATTGGCGGGGTTCCGGCCGATGGGTGTAAGCGGCGCCGCTACCGCGACACTTGTCTCCCGTATCGTTGAACTGATATGGTGCCTTGTTCTTTCCTTCTTTCGTGGCTTCATACGTCCGGCTCCGCGCAGCCTTATAACATTCAACCGCATAATGTCGGGAGATTTTTTCCGCTGTTTCCTGCCTCTTTTGGGAGCCTCTCTTATGTGGGGGATCGGATTTACGTCATATTCCGCATTTATGGGGCATCTCGGTGAAGATCCCGCAGCAGCGAATTCAGTTGCGGCAGTCGTACGCGACCTCGTATGCTGTATGTGCGGAGGCCTTGCCACAGGCGGAGGAATAATAGTCGGAGAAGAGCTGGGGCGCGGCGACCTGGTTAAAGGAAAGCTCTACGGAAGGCGTATGGGTTTAATCGCTTTCGTCTGCGGAGGATTATCCGCCGTACTCATGCTCCTGTTTACCCCCGCTCTGATCGCTTTTGTGAAGCTGTCTCCGAAAGCGCGTGAATATCTTCTGTATATGATGCTCGTACTGGCCGTCTATATGATCGGCCGCGCGGTCAATACCATCATAATAAACGGTGTGTTTTCCGCGGGAGGCGATACGGCTTTCGACGCGTACAGTCTGGCGGTGACAATGTGGGGTATCGCCGTTCCTTTGGCGGCGCTCGGAACGTTCGTGTTCGGCTGGCATCCCGTTGCCGTATATGCTCTTACCTGTCTGGACGAGGTAGGCAAAATACCGTGGGTCATGCTGCATTTCCGGAAATACAAATGGGTAAAAGATCTGACAAGAAATCCTGTTTCGCAAGAGGGCAGCGCAGCTTCCGTTTCATAACGGAGCCGGGCCGCGGCCGGTTTTACGTTTTAAGTACCGCATCCACCTTAGCGGAACTCTGGGGGACAATCAGATTGATCGCAGACGGAATGACTTCAAATTCCAGCGGGAGCGTCCCCGCCTCTTCGCCGTCGATATCGAGCGCGAACCGGTCCCCTTCGTTTTTTGTCCGGACTTTCAGCGAACGGATCTGGCGGTACTCGGCCCACTTATTATTAACAGCGTGCTCGCCCGCATTGATCTGAAGCAGCGCCGGAAGCACCTCCGCCCTCGCGACTTTCTTAATAATGCAAAGGTCCATAAGCCCGTCGTTGATCTTAGCTTCAGGTGCGATCGTATTAAATCCTCCGGCACGCTTCGCGTTCGTAACCGTAAAGCAGAAAGTGTCAAATTCTTCCTCAACACCGTCGATCTCATAAACGAGCGGCACGGTATCGAGCTTCAGATTACCGTACTTTTTAAGGCCTCCGCTCAGGTAAGCCAGATATCCGTAGCGCGCTTTTTTATCCGCAGGCGTGCTGTGGGCAACTTCGCCCAGTCCCCCTCCGGCGGCCTCGCCGAAGAAGATCTTACCGTTCAGGCGGCCGAGATCCATATTGACCTTGCGCCCCGCAAGAAGCATGGCGGCAATTTTATCCGGCGCCTTCGGCATATCGAGAGATGTGGAAAAATCGTTTGACGTTCCGGCGGCAATGATTGCCATCGGTATCCCGCTGCCTCCGAGATAAAGTCCTAACGATACCTCGTTGAGCGTACCGTCCCCTCCAACAGCGCAGACGTAGTCGTATTGACCCGGCCTGAGCCCGCGCGCAGTCTCGATCGCATCTCCCTTTTTATGCGTGTAATAAACGTGAGCAGCGTCGTTTCCCGAACTGCGCAGCAGCAGATCCAGCACGGCAGGGATCTTTCTATGTACCTTCTTCCCCCCGGAATTCGGATTGATTATAAACAGCCCCTTCATCAGCGCCTCACATCAAAAACGACCTTCGCGTCATTGAAATCGTTCAGATCATATGCGACGAGTCTGCGCTCGCCGTCCGATCTGCCGTCGGAATAAAAGCAATATAGCGATTTTCCGTCCGAAAGCATCTCCGTAACGTGAAGTCCCTCCTCAGGAAGCGGAAGAAGCAGCTCCGGATTCCCGGAATTGTAGCTGATAACGTAAATTCCGATGTTCTTTTTCAGACCGTTCTCATCTATTTCATATCCCTCGTACCACAGACGGTCTCCGTACGGCGTGTATGCGGCGGAGTAGGACAATGCCGGCGTCCCCGCGCCTGTCGTATAGTCAATATTTCCATCGGAGCCGGTGCTGTATTCGAGCCCGACGACCTCTGTTTTTTTGAGGTCAATATCCATAAGATACATCTCTATCCCGTCCGCGGCTATGCCGTCGAACAGAAGTTTTCCGTTCCAGAGCGTCAAATAATAAACCTCGTCAAAATAGATAAGTCCGAGCACCGACGAACCGGAAAACTCCGAAACGGTAAAAATGCCTTTGTCCGCGCCGCCCGAAAACAGGACGCGCCCGTCATCGGTCACCACGATCGACTGACGCGACGGAGCATCTTCGACTTCTTCGATATATACGGGCGTAAGCTCGCTGTCATCCGCCACTCCCTCTCCGGGCATGGAATAGATCCCGTCGGAAGCGCTGAAATAGAGTCTTCCGCCGCTGAAGCACAGCGTCGTTCCCGAAATATCGCAAAGCTGTTTCAGCCCGGTCCCGTCGGTGTTTATCGAGAACAGCTTACTGCGGTCGCTGCGGAAGTACAGTTTCGTTCCGTCGGTGACCAGCTCGCGCGCGGTGCCGTCATATATCTGCTCCGGCTCGCCTTTTCCGGCGTCAAAGCGGAAAATCCCGCCTCCCACGCCCCTGTAATATAATTTTCCGCCGGCAACGACCATATCGATCTTATTGCCGTACTGCACACCGGGAGGCGGCGAAGGCTCGTTATCCGTGTTTCTTTTGCGCGTGGCGGCAATTATTCCGGCTACGATACCGGCTATCAGCAGCACTCCGGCGAACACGGCGGCGATCCGCAGCCATTTTCCTTTGGCTTTTTCCTTACGCTCGCGCTCCCTTCCGGCAATCTTCTCATCCTCTTCCGCACCTGCGGAAAACGAGTTGAGCTCTTCCGAAAGATACATTGCCTCGTGGCTTACGTGCGAAACTGAGGTAGGTTCTTCTTCGCTGATACGTGAATAAAAATCCGGGCAGACAGCGTCGATATCCTGCTTAAGCTGCGGCAGGAGCTCCTTTTTCTGCCTCATATCGTCCATATCCGCCAGTTTAGCAATGCCGCGCCGTATTTCCGCCCCTGCAGAGCCGGAATAATAGCCGCAAAGCTGAGCGATATCCACATTTTTAAGGTCGGTCAGGGCTTTCAGCAGGATCATTGTCCCGCGGTCGCCGCCAAGTTTGAAAAGCGTATCCTGAAGGAGCGATGAGGCGTTGTCGATTTTCTCTTTTGTGATCGACATGGCGGATACGGCAGGATCGCGCAGGCTGTTGCGGGAAAGCTGCATACAGATATCAAGGATCCAGTATTGCCCGCTCATATCCGTATTGAACGTGACGGCGTAGCGGACAACGCGTCTGAACGTTTCCACCGCTATTTCGCGCGCAAGCTTCCTCGAGCCGGTGACGCCGAGCGCAAGCCCGAACACACCGTCCCCGATCGATCTGTATATAGTCCGAAGGTCTTCTTCGGATTTTTTTGCCACACCGACAATATTATATTCTAATTTCAACCGTTTATCCTCTCACGTTTTTAATAATTTCCCTTGAATCATCTGCCCCGCACGCCCGTGCCGCGTGCCGCGAGGCTCCGCTTTATCAGAACAGCGGAGATATCACCCGCAGGATCGCCTGGATCACTTTATACCACCACGGTCTCTTTTCCCATTCCGCGAGCGAGATCTCCTGAGATACTTCTAAGGTTTCGTCAAAATCTTTTTTTACGTCTGCGACAACGCTTCCGCCGCACGTCCATATCGCATCTTCAAAATGCAGATAAAATGAGCGCGGGTCAACGTTGATCGTACCCACCAGCGCGGTTTCGCCGTCGGAGACGATATTTTTAGCGTGTATGAATCCCGGCTTGTATTCGAACACGCGCACGCCTGCCTTCAGCAGCCTGCCGTAATAATATTTTGTCACCGCGTACACGTATTTTTTATCCGGAATGCCTGGCGTGATCACGCGCACGTCGACGCCTGAATACGCCGCCATACAAAGCGCCGTTGACATTTCGTTGTCAAGGACCAGATACGGCGTGCTTATGTATATGTATTTTCTGGCGCGGTTTATCATCTGGAGGTACAGGTATTCGGCCGGGCGGTTCGGTCCTTTTCCGTACGGGCCGTCGGACATCGGCAGCGCGTACGAAGGCACCCGTCCGGAGCCGGGATTTTCAGAAGTATCATCTGCCGCGGCATTGTCCGGAAGCGCGCCGTACGTGAAAGGCACGTAGAAATCCAGGTAATTTTCAGGATCTTTGCGCTTGCGGGAATTCGCGTACGTCCACATCTGCAGGAACATGACCGTAAGGCTCCAGACGCTCTCGCCGCGAAGCCGCATACCGGAATCCTTCCATTGTCCGTACGCGTCAACAAGGTTCGCATATTCGTCGGCAATATTGACGCCGCCCGTGAATCCGATCTTCCCGTCAACGACGCACAGTTTCTGATGGTTCCGGTGGTTTCCGATATAGATCCTGCTTATGATCGGAATGAAGCGGTTAAATTCCGCCACCTGCAGGTTCGGACGCGATTTGAGCTTCCCGAAATTCCACGGAAGCGCGAAAATGCTCCCGAAGTCGTCGTACAAAAGTCTGACGTCAACGCCCTGTCCGGCCTTTTTGCAAAGGAGTTCGTAAAGCCTGTCCCAGAGCTTTCCTTCGGACAATATAAACGTTTCGATGAACACGAATTTTTCGGCTTTTTCGATGGCTTCCATCATGTCCGGGAACAATTCGTCCCCGAGTCTGTAGTACTTTACGTCCTGTGCTTTATATAGAGGATACCCGGAGCGCATCAAATAACCCGCGATTTTCTCCTGGTTCGGATATTCCGCTCCCAGCATTTTTACGTTTTCGGCACGCATTTCCTCTGTGGAAGCAGGCGATTCGCTTATCCTGAGGTCCGAGCCCAGAGGCATGCTTTTCGCGATCCTGCGCGGAGGCCGCGGCAATCCCCAGAACAGGTAGAGTACCACTCCGAGTCCCGGTATTGCCATAACGACAATGACCCACAGGATCTTGAATGATGCATTTCGTTCTGAATAGACAATTGCGATCGCAAAAATGCTGGCGACCAGATCCAATATGACGTAAGTGATCAATGCCGCCCAGTTAACGTAAATTATAGCGAACAGCAAAAGCCCCGCCTGCAGGAAAAACGTAGCGGCGGCAATCGTTATGCGCAGTAAGTTCGGTTTCTTCTTCTTTGGCTTCTTTGGTTTATTGTCTTCCATCTTATCAGCCATACACGTTCAAACTCTCAATTCCCTAAACTAACCCTCATCCCGGGCAGCACTTTTTTCCAGGCGTCAATGCTAAGAGGATCCGAAGGATACGCTTTGTACAGGCAGGCAACGTAATTGTTCTCATCCGCCTCAGTAAAGTCAACACCGCCGTTTGCCCACATACGGCCTTCGGCGATACGGTACTTTTCCGTATTGTTCCAGACCCAGATAGGCGTTGTCCACAGATGAACTTTGGCGTCTATCGCTTTGTAAAGCGCTTCCGACCCGCCGCCTTGACCATGATGCGCCATATGTACGTAGTCGCTCTTAAGGTCGGACCCGTATTTTTCGAGCAGGCGCCTCGAGCCGTTTGACGAAAGGTCGTGAAGGAACAGCACGGACTTATCGCCTACGTGCATGCGGAAAACGAGAGAAGTGGAGTTCGTGTCGTTTTTGTCGGTAATGTCCCACGTCTGCATCATTTCGAAGCGCAGCTCGTCAATAATTATATCCTGCCCTGCGGCGATCGTCTGCGCGTTGACCTTCGCACCGTTCAACATATCGTAATACGACGTGCCTTCCGGAACCTCTATCCCGTTGATCTGCGCGTAGCGGTCGAAGCCGCTTTTTAGTTTCTTAAGATCATATTCGTCGCTGGTCGCGTACGGAAATTCGTCCGTACCGAAAGGAGGAAAATCGAAGTAGAAATTATTGATAGTTACGTTATCTTCTTTAAAAAGTCCGCGGAGCAGCTTTCCCAGCTCGTTGAAGTGATCGTTATGTGCATGGGATAAGAACCACGCTTCGATCTCGAGCGGTTCGTACTCTTTCTTTCCTGCCACGGCGCGCAGTGCCGCCTGTATGTATGACGACGATTCGTAGCCCTGCCCGGCGATGCCTCCGTCGATCACGATCAGTTTCCCCGCTTTTGTCTTGATAATATAGCACTCCATGAGGCTGTTCTGCTCCCGGGCGATCATATACATTTCCGTTTCGGGCGCTTTGGTACAGGAGCTTGCCAGTCCCGAACATACCGCCATTAAAATAATCACCGCCGTTAAAATGATCCCGCGTCGTTTTTGTGCTTTTCTGTTAACGAATTCATTCATTTCAAATATACCGGTCAATTTCTTTTCAATTCCGGCAGCTGCCGTTCGTTTTGCGCTGAAAGCCGCCGGCTTGCGTGTATCATAATATCATTATTTGCGGGACGTTGTCAATTAACCGCCCGTTACCTGTTTGCTATCTGGCGTTGTTTTTGATTAGAATTCTCGAATTAAAATGCTTCTCTGACAGCTCGGTCAACGCTTTTGATCTAATCTCCTTTATGCAGGATTTCAAAGTCGCCGATTGCGGAGATGACAGATATTTAAATCTTTCTCAGAACCAGAAACTTAACCTGTTGCTTAAAGATCTGACCGGATTTTCATTCCTTGACGCCGCTTTCCTTACAAAAAAGGAGATCAATTCCTTGTTCCAAAATATTGATCTGCTGCCTTTCTGAGTGCTATGTTTTGAGTAAAACGACGGAAGCCAGGTTCTATCTTTTTTATCAATCCTATTTTGCATTAAACGGTTGTGAACAGTATCCGCTGGCAAATCAAATGAAAATGAAAAGAAAACAGCCCCGGGAAGTCGATCTCGAGGCTGCTCGATGGTCGGAGTGTTCATAACGCAAGTGAATTTATTTTATGAAATCCGGCGCGACACACATTCCGATACCCGACCGATTCGCACATTCGACCTATCTGAAACAACCAGGTAAAATAAAGAAAAAACGGAGGTTTCAGATCATGAAAGAACTTGAAAAGTACATTACAGACGAAAGAACCGGACTGAAGTATGAACTGGTAGGCGACTACTATTTCCTCGCCGGGGATGACGAGCCGGAGGAACACCGTCCCATCGGGATATGGGGACAGCGTCATCTTCGCTACCTCAGACGGTACAAGAAGGCAACCTATACGGCGCTTCTGATCGAGGGCAAATTACCGGATTACCTTGCCGACATAAACGAGCAAGCGGAAGAAATGCTCTTTCAGTTGGTAAAACAAATGGCAAAGGACGAATGTGTTGACGAGGCAGTTAAAAGGCGCGATCAACTCGGCTGGGTTCAGCGGATGAATTCGATCCGTAACCGAGCAGAGGAGATCGTACAGCGGGAGGTGATCTACGTATGACATTACTTGAAAATCTTTGGTACGGCAACATCGACCCGCACGAGGAAATATTGACCGAGAGCAAGCGGTATAAGCACCTTCTCTCGCTGATGGGCAGAAACCGAGACGAGCTCGGTGAAACGCTGACCGAAAAGCAATCGGAAACGCTCGAAAAGTATGACTCGGCGGTCAATGAAATGCACTCCCTCTCCGAAGTCGAGGCATTCTCCTACGGTTTCCGACTTGGCGTCCGGCTGATGATCGAGGCAGGCGGAATTATGACAAAGGGCGACACTTAGTATAATATGGCGCCTCCGAGCCGCAAAAGGTTCGGAGGCGTTCTGTCATCCATTAGCATCGGCGATATGCTCATAGTAGGCGTGAACAAGCGAACGGTAGCCAAGCGCCTTCAAGTCATCATATCGGACATTGAATCGCGATTTGGTGTGTTTTCCAAACATCAGATACCGCAGACAGTCCTGTGCGTACAGATCGATTTCGTGAAGGCTTTCGGTCGTACTGATGACGGAAAAGAACCAACTGCTCCACGAAAGTTCGTTATCACGCGGAGATTCAAGCAGTTTTCTGTTGAAAATCCGTATAAAAGCTTTCGCCGCTTTTTCGCCGCCGAGCCCGTAGCGCTTTTGCCATCGGGCGAGCGCGTCGCGCTTGCGGCGCATTTTTTGTTTCAGCTTTTTCACGGTCGCGGGAGCGATATCCACTTTATCTCCCACGCAGGAAAAACCGAGAAATACGAAACCGTCTTCCGGCTTTCCGAAACATTCTTTTTTCGGATTCACCTCCAAACCGTACACGGCGAGGAAGGAACGGATCGTTTCGGCTTGTTTTTTCACACCGTCCTCGTCGGCGGCGAAAACGATAATATCATCGGAATACCGTGCGTAGATCGTCCCGTTATTGTAAAAAAGATCGTCAAGCCCGGACAAATACAGATTGGCATAAAAGGACGACAAGGGCGTACCCGCCATAATACCTTTGCGTTCCGCAACGATCTTGCCGCGATCCATAACGTGCGGCTCCGAAAGTAGCGACATAAGGAATTCATATAGCCGTTCGTCGTCCGAGAGTGCGGCTTTCAGCATAGGACGCAGGCGTTCGACAGGAACCGAATTGAAATAATCGTGGATATCGACTTTGTACGAGTACATATCACGGATGTTATTTGTTTTCAGCAGGTTGCGTACGGCGTCCTTCGCGGTTTTTCCGGGTCGAAACGAATAGAGATTATCGCAAAAAAGCGTATCGTATTTTCGCAAGATCAACCACGTCAGCAGTTTCAGAACGGTATTTTCATCCTGCGGATACGTATAGACGATCCGTTTCTTTTCCGTCCCCATTTTTGCGATGACCGATTTGCGCGGGATCAGAAAATCCGTCCCGGCGCGGATCATTTCGCAGATCGGCAGATAACGCTTTTCATCGATAAATCGGCGTAGTTCGCCAGTAAACTGTTTCGGGCAGGCGAGTGACCGTTTATATTCATAAAAAGCATTCCAGACAGTTTCGTCCGATAGTTTATCCAACAGCGACATACTCCACCCCGAAAAAAAGAAAAAGCAGAAAGAGAATCCATTAAATCCCGTAAATTACGGGATGTACAAGACCGTACACGCACAGACTGCCTGCGAAGTCGTATTTTTGTCCGTGCCGGGTCCGCCGCAGGCGCAAAGCGTTCTCTTTCTGCTTTTTATCAGTTTTATATTGCGGTCAGCCGTTCAGGACGCCGCGCATACGTCCGGTCACGTAAGAGCGTGTATTCCACCAGCCCTCGTGATCGTAGTAAAACCGAAGATACGGGATACCTGCTTTGACGCAGTCGTTTCTGAACTTTACCGCCTCGCTCGACTCGGTCATCAGCTCAACGACAAGGGCTTTTGCCGCGCCGCTGAAAAACGTGTAGATCACGCGGTGCTTGCCGTAGTCGTCGATATACGACTTTTCAAACCGGTAATCGGGGAAATCCTCTGCGAACACGTGCTCGAAATACTGCTCGTACGTGCCGTTATAGTTATACTGATTCTCCTCCGCCGGTACGCCGGAAGGCGTGCTACTTTGCATCGGCTGAGGCGAGGGCGCGGATGCGGGCGTTTCCGGCTTGGTTGCCGCAGGCTGTCCTGTCCGCGCATTGCCGAACAAACCGTTCAGCAGATTTTTTACCTCTTTTTCGGCGTTTTTATCTCCGCCTAATAGTTTTGATAAAAAGCTCATTTTCTCTTACTCCTTTATGACGCCGAAAATATTACAAACCCATATAGACGTCTACAAGGTTTCCTTCGTCGTCATATCGTTCTTCTTTGATTTCCTTTTCTTCGTCGTTATAGACGTATAATTCTTCCGACAATTCAGTTAATGACAGTTTTGCTAAAATCACATGTGACGTTAGATTTTTGAATAACCGCAGGTATATAAAGAATGACCTTGCCCTCAGCATCGCTATCACATACTACAACAACATAGTCACCGTCGCCAAGTCCTGAGATCGTTTCATCATCAAATTCAAAGTTGTAGGTATCTTCTACTTCATCATAGCCTAAATAAGCATATGCAACTTGATTTGCATCAGCATCCGTCTCATTTACATAACCCTTGGTTCCGGGACAGAAACCAACCCAGGCATCATTCTTAATTCCAAGGCTCTGATCAACGGTAAATATTGTTTTACCGTCTTTATGAGTAACCGTAACACCGATATCTGCAACGCTCTCAGGAGCTTTCACTGTGTCATTAGAGTCTTCTGTTACTTGAGTCTGGTTAGCCTCTGTTGCCTTTGGGTCCTTGGGTGTATCCTTCTTTCCACATGCTACAAATGACAAAAGCATCACTGCAACTAAAACCAATGCGCTTAATTTTTTCATTACAAAACCTCCTATAGAAGCAGATTATTACTTGTTTTGAAAAAACTCTTTTTTTCTTATGAAAACCTCGTCTTCATAGAATCAGTTTTTGTCCGATCCCTGAAGATTCCCGTTGCCGTCATACCGGTCTTCTCTAATCTTGTTTCCGTTCTCGTCATAGACGATCTTGTAGGTATAACTCGGTTTGTCATCAGCACCGTAATTGGTGTATTCAATCAATTTACCGCTTTCATACGTGTAAAGAATGTAATATGAAAGATTACCGTTTTGATCGACTGTTGTGGCTTTGGTCATCTTGTAATCATCATTATACTCGTAAGTGGTTACTGTATAACGATCACCGGGATATGACGGGTAGTAGGTCTTCTTAGAGTAAATGTTCGGGTGATCGACACCATCAGGAAATTCCACGTATTCCATAATCGACTTGTTGGTGGAAATACTGCCGGTGCCGATCTGGGTCCGTTCAATTTCGCGATTTTTGTCATCAAACTTGGACTCGGCCTTCATTAGGACGCCGTTGCTCCAACCAAACCACGAAGTTTCAATCGCATTACCTTTTTCATCGTATTTATAATCGATGGAAGCGGTTTGGTTACCATTGTTGTCAAGACTGGTTTTCTTAACGATGCGATCATTTTCCCATTGGGTTTCGTGAATAAATACGAGGTTTCCTTTATCGTCGTAGTGACTCAGCTTAATAACATGTCCGTTTGTATCCTTTTCTTCTTTATCCTGAGTTTTGGCTGTAGAAGCGTTACCGGGATCTGAAGAAGGATCGACATTGTTGCCACATGCTGAAATACAAATAACGACGGCAAGCAGAAGTGCAATTATAGATACTATCTTTTTCATAGGCATTATTTGAAATTGATAGTTACGTCAAATACTCCACCCGCTTGGATACTGCCGCCAAACGCAATGTATTTGCCGTCTTTTTGGTAAAACCAGTTCTGATCAAAGGCTGACTCTTGCTTCCATACTTCCCAACTGGTTTTTCTTTCGCCAACAGAAACAACATACCCGCCGTCGTTTGGCCACTCTTGCCTATAGATGGCTTTATCGTCAGACGCCTCAAGACATCTGTTAAAGAACTCTTTTACTAACGTTTCTTCGTCGCCGCTTTCAACAGTGAACACCAAATTAATCTGAGAACTGCCCTGTGCTTTAGCAGTTTTAATTTTCAAGCCGCTCACGTCCGGATCAATGCCAAAATTCTTTTTTGTAACTTCGACGTAGTTTGAAGTGTTGATGTCCTTGATTTCGGTTGAAGTATTAGCGGGTTGATTTTCAGATTGTGTTCCCTGCGGAGTACTTGTGCCGGGATTATCAGTTCCGCCGCCGAGACCACAAGCGGCTAAACTGACGAGCATAAAGAGTGCGAGAGCGATTACAAGTATTCTTTTCATAATAGTTTACCTCCAAAATAATCTATGTTTTTTTCTTTTTCCCTATGGGAATTACGAACAGAATAGCGGTTCCGCGCGCGGATTTCTGCAGAAGGCACGGAAAAAGCGCAGCAAATCCGCGTCAAACGGACGTACTGCGCCTAAAATAGTTGTAAACTTTTTCAAAAAGGCATTGACAAAAGAAGCAGGCAGGGCTACCCTTGACTGACTGACTGAC
>JAFWQX010000044.1 GCA_017508875.1 Clostridia bacterium
CTGCCTAAATACCGCGCAGCACTGTATTCGAAGCCTGTCAAGGCACCGAAGGTAGTGTAACGGGCCTTTACAGGCGAGAGAAGACAGTGCTACAAAAAAGGCGGAAGGAAAAAGTGCCCACGTTTACTTGACAGTCTCCCCGCCGCATACCCGTATTGACACCGCCGCCCTTTTGTGTTAAAGTTTCGCAAAATCGGATCTGAAGAAAACGACGCCTGGCATTGACACCATCCTTGATATAAACGAAAGATAGAACTATTAAAAAGCTTACACCGGAAAGAACAAAGGGACTGAGGCATAATATGAATGTACTGAAGGAAGGGGACAGTATAATGAGAATGTCAGCCAGAACTGCTTGCTTGCGTAGATCGATACGGGCCGCTTTGATTATACTATGTATCATCTGTGCTTTTACAGGGTGCAATCCCGGGAAAAAACCTGACGGGAATGAACCGATAAATTCAGGCGTCCCGGGCACGGAAACGACGCCCGGAGGCACGGATAACGAGAGCGGAGGACCGATCATATTGTCCGAATCAGCACAGGCATACAGGGAAATGTTTGACCTTATGAAACTTCCGGTGGCCGAAAACGCCGGTCAGGACGGGATCCGCACCGCCGTAGATATTGACCGGAGCATGGGGGAGGAAGCGTATAAGATCGACGTCGCCGGCGATGAACTTAAGATCACCGCTTCGGGAGACACGGGCATATTCAGAGCGCTCTCACGCATATATACGCTATACGAAAACGGTGCCTTGCCCGAAGTACATCTGGACGAAGCTCCGGACACCGGTCTCAGAGGCGTTATCGAAGGATTTTACGGGGTCGCGTGGACGCATCAGTTCAGGCTGGATCTGATGGAGTTTATGGGACGTTCGAGGCTCAATACGTATATTTACGCACCGAAAGACGACGCGAAACACCGCGCGAAATGGAGAGTGCTGTACACTCAGGAGGAACTTGCAAAACTGCAGGAACTTGTAGACGCCGCCATCAGGTACAAAGTAAAATTCGTATACGCGATATCTCCGGGGCTCGACATAAACCTGGGCGGCAAGTACGAGACTGATCTCGAAAAACTTTTCAAAAAATGCGAGTCGGTGTACGACCTCGGAGTGCGTAATTTTGCGCTGCTGCTGGACGACATACCGACGCTGGATGCGGAAGGGCACGCTAAACTCCTTAACGATTTCCAGACGCGGTTCGTAGAAACACACGAAGGTACAGAAGATCTGATTGCGATCACGCCCGAATTCTGCGAAGCTATGGTGACCTCGAAATATACGGATAAGATCGCACCGCTTTTGAACGAAAAAATCATTATAATGTGGACCGGAAACGGCGTCGTCCCGCCTTCGATCAGATCTAAGGATCTTGAAAATATCACGGGAAAACTCGGGCGGAAAATGTTTATATGGTGGAACTATCCTGTGAACGATACTATGACGTCAAATCTTTTCCTCGGTCCGTGTGAAAATCTCGGCGACACGCTCTCAGACAGCATAGTAGGACTGGTGTCTAATCCGATGAACCAGGGCTACGCGTCAATGGCGCCTCTCTTCACTATATCTGAATTTCTGTGGGATATGAAAGGGTACGACGCCGATGCTTCTCTGGAAAGAGCCGCTAAGTTTTTGTACCCCGGATGCTCCGAAGAGTTTCTGGTATTTGCCGATCTTATGAGGGCATCCACTATCAATACGAATCAGTCTTCGCTGAAGATCAAGAAGGACATAAGAACGTATAGAAACGGCAGCGCCGACCCGGAAAAACTCGAGCTGCTCATATCGGAAATGGACAATATTTCCGCCTCTCTTAAAACGCTCCGTGATAAAGCGGACAGCAGATTCGTTGCCGAGGCGGATCCGTGGATAACAAAGTGCGAGGCGTACGCGGATATCTGTGCGGGCCTGTTCAGGCTCGAAAAGCAGGCTAAAGAAGAGGAATCGACAGGCGCTTCAGACAAAGATTCCGCGCAGAAGCTGGGCGACAGTATCACGGCCGCGATGGCGAGAATACGCGGGAACACTTTTATCGTAAGTCCCGACGCGCTTACGCCGGTTGTTAATAAGGCAAAGGGGCGCGTAGAGGAACTGCTGTCTAAATACGGCATACAGATCACGTACGATCCCGAACCGATCACCAATATGAACCCGTATCAGGACTATACGCTCGACAAAATAATTGACGGCGATGATTCAACGTATTTCTGGACGGCAGGCGCATTTTCTCAGGCTCCGGACGGGAAAGGGTATATCGGGCTCGATCTGGGCAGAGTCGTTGACGTCAAAAAAATACATATCACTACCGGGCTGGGCGGACGAGACGCCGTTATTACGGCAGTAGTTGAATGCTCTACCGACGGTAAGAACTGGACAAAGCTCGCATCTGGAAAGCTCGGGGACAATATCGTGCTGGAGCCTGAAGGGGTGAGCGCTCAGTACGTGCGTATACGAGGCGGCAATTCCTCCGAGTCAAACTGGGTCATTTTGCGCACTTTCGAGGTCGAGACGGCCTGACGCTTTGTGCCTCGTTCTGTATTTCCCGGGCGTCATTCCGGTAAATGCTTTGAATGCCGCGTAGAAATTTTTAGCATCATTCATATTTACTGCTTCCATGATTTCTGAAACAGGCATATCGGTCTCTTCGAGCAGGCGGCAGGCCTGCTCGATCCTGTACCGCCTTTTAAATGCCGTAAGCGATTCTCCCGACTTCTTCTTGAAAAGATTCTGGAAGTACCTGGGGGAAACGAATGCCTTGCGCGCGATCATTTCCGGCGTTATATCTTCGCCGCGGCCGAGCATGCCGGCAACGGTCTTAACAAGTTCGTCTTCCTTTACACCTGCTTTAGCTCCGGTATTTTCCGGTTGGCCCGGTCTTGCGCGGAACAGCATCATCAGCAGTACCTGGAGGTAGCCGGTCAATATTTCCTGGTATCCGCTCTGACGTGCTTCGTACTCGTATTGCATTTCCTTTACGATCATATTGACGCTGCTGTGCTGCGTGTTTGCGTTAAACTGGAAAATGTCTGACGTTAGCAGCGCGGTGATCATGTTGAGCGCGTTGTCCGTGTTGATGATCGAATGATTTACCGCCTGGGGCTTGAACATTATATTGACCCACTGCATATTCTGTTCGGAATAGTAGCCGTGTATGCTGCCGCGCGTGATCAGGAGCATGCTTCCTTCGCTGATAAAGTACCGCCTGTCGTTCAGAATATGGTAGCCGCTCCCTTTAGTGACGTATACTATTTCGTAAAAATCGTGGCTGTGCAGTTCGATAGTGGGGAGGTAGTATGACGTTGTGATCGCGATCTGCTCGTTTTGTCTGAAAAATTCCTCAGAAGATAGGCTTAGTGTTTCCATTTCGTTCGGTCCTTTAAGTTAATTCCTGCGCCGGAGTTTAGCACACGAAAAACGGCCCTGTCAAATAACAGCTCATAACTCTTAACTCCATAAACTCCATTTGAACTTATGCGAAGCCGAGTGAATAGCTAAGAATTTTGTTTATTTGTTGTGTTCCAGACACCCACTACCTTCTTCGGTCACGCACGAAGCCGGATAGATGGCTAAGAATTTTGTTTGACCGAAATGCGAATTAATGAAGGGAACGCATGAGACCCAAAATTCGTGCCATCATCCGGTTCGTGCTTTGACCGAAATGCGAATTAATGAAGGAAACGCATGAGACCCAAAATTCGTGCCATCACTCGCTTCGCCTCTTAACTCTGAACTCATAACTCTGAACTCTTAACTCTGAACTCTAACTCTAACTCTGAACTCTTAACTCTGAACTCATAACTCTGAACTCTTAACTCTTAACTCTGTATGGGATTATTGGACGTTTTACAAAAATCCTAATAATTATTTCACATTTTCCTATTGCTCTATTCTTCCGCACAAGTTAAAATGCTAACGTAAGGAGAGGAGGTGTGA
>JAFWQX010000045.1 GCA_017508875.1 Clostridia bacterium
ACCCAAAATTCGTGCCATCACTCGGTTCGCCTCTTAACTCTTAACTCTGAACTCTGAACCGTGCTATCTCACATCCTGCGTCATTGACACGCACCCCGTGCTTTATGGTATAATCAGCGGCGGAGAAATCAATTGGCGCCCGGGCACACGTGTATGATCACATGCGCCCCGGAACGCGCGGATAATAAAGGAGACGGCTCATATGAAAATCAAATATTTAGGCACAGCGGCGGCGGAAGGCTGGCCCGCACTGTTTTGTACGTGCGAGGCGTGCAGGATCGCGCGCGAAAAGGCGGAAGAAACATAAGAAGCAGATCACAAAGCATTATTGACGGGAAGCTGCTCATAGATTTCTCCGCGGACACCTACTGGCACTTCATAAAAAACGATATCAAAATGGACGAAATACGCGCGTGCATCATTACCCACTCGCACGAAGACCACCTGTATGCGGAAGACTTCTGCAACCGCAGACAGGGATTCGCGTACCTTGACGACGCATCAGCACAGTACCTGACCGTCTACGGCACTGAAAAACCGTGCAAAATGGTCGAAAAAGCCACTTCCGGGTGTGCGGCAGACAGAATACACGTCCGGGTACTCGAGCGCTTTAAAACGGCAAATATCGAAGGCTACGACGTGACGCCGATGGACGCCGATCACGACCCGCACGCCGACTCAGTCATATATATCATTGAACGCGGCGGAAAGGCGATGCTGTACGCCCACGACACAGGCATGCTGCCTGAAAAAGACTGGGAGTATATGATCGGGCGGGGCATACGGTTCGATTTCGTGTCGCTGGACTGCACAGGCGGATTATACGCACAGTACGAACGCGGCCATATGGGTACGAACGCGTGCGAAAAGGCGAGGACGAAACTTATTGCCGCCGGACTCGCGGACGAACGCACCATATTCTGCCTCAACCATTTCTCGCACAACGGCAGAGCGGTATACGACGAGATTGCCCCGGCAATGGCAGAAAAAGGATTCCTCGTTTCGTACGACGGAATGGAAGTAGAATTCTGATCTTTGTTGCCGGCGCAGGACCGCCCGCGGGGCGAAGAGCGAGTTAAGAAAGAGGTGTAAAATATGAGAGCAACAGTACGCGAACTTGACTACGCCGCGTTAAAATTTAACGAAGTACATCATACGACGCTGAACCCCGAGGGACCCGGCGTCGTGCGCATACATCTGATCCCGCCGAAGACCGACTTCGAAAACGGCCAGATCTACCCCGGTACGGCAATAATTAACGGCCAGGACGTGATCCCGGTCAACGTCTCGTGGTGCGTGCTGCTGACGGAACTTATCGAGGAGATCAATAAATACAGCGGAAAACCGATCACACAGGCGGAGGTGGACAATATCGTTGACGCCGCCTGCCGCACGGTTAAAAAGACGTACCCGCTCGTTCCCAAAAAACGCCTGCGCACAGATATTTTCCGCATCATGAAAACGTTCGCGGATATCGCGTACGGAAATCCGGTGGAAGAGCGCATAGACTATATCAGCCTCGGGGAATACGCTCCGTTTATGAGCGCGCCGCACAGAATGGATCTGCTGGTGAGCGCTATGACGAAGGGCGGAATGTGGCACTGCAACCAGAAATGCGTCCATTGCTACGCCGCGGGGCAGCCTTCCTCCGAAGAACAGGAACTGTCCACCGAAGAATGGAAGAAAATAATTGATACCTGCCGCGGGATCGGAGTCTCTCAGGTCACGTTTACGGGCGGAGAACCCACGATGCGCGACGATCTGTTTGAGCTGATAGAGTATGCCAGATGGTTCATAACGAGACTCAACACGAACGGCATCAAATTGACCCCCGAATATTGCGAAGGGCTGAAAAAAGCGTCTTTAGACAGCATGCAGATCACGTTCTACTCATGCGACGAGGCGGTGCATAACGCTCTCGTAGGAGCGCAGGGGTACAAAGACACCGTCGCGGGTATTGACAACGCACTCGCGGCAGGCATAAATCTCAGCATAAATACGCCGCTCTGCACGATGAACAAAAATTACGTTGACACGCTGAAATTCCTGCACGAAAAAGGCGTCATTTACGTTACCTGCTCCGGCCTTATCACGACCGGAAACGCCGCGGGAGAGGCTTCAGGGGCGCTTCAGCTTACGGAAGAGGAGATAAAAGAAGTGCTAAAAGAGGCGGTGGAATACTGCTTCGCAAACGGCATGGAGATCAGCTTCACGTCGCCAGGCTGGGTGAGCGAAGAGTTCTGCAGGGAGCTGGGGATCAACGTTCCGACGTGCGGCGCGTGCCTCAGCAATATGGCGATCACGCCCGGGGGCAACGTTGTCCCGTGCCAGAGCTGGCTTTCTTCCGAGCCGCTGGGCAATTTGCTTGAAGATCCGTGGGACAATATCTGGAAAGGCGAAGCCTGCTCCCGCATCCGTGATAATTCGGCGAGGATGGACGGGCAATGTCCTTTGCGCATCAGAGGAGGGAGGAACTGCAGATGAAAAAGCATATTACGCTCCGTTTTAGCCGGTCTTTAAGAGTATTCGGCATGATTTGCGCGGCGGTCGCGGCGATCGTAGCGGCTGCCCTGCTGTTTTCGCCTGCGGTCAATGCTTCCGGCGACCTGGATGAGATCCTGAATTATGAAGTGACCGTAGACGTGAACGAAGACGCTACGCTCAGGATCACGTACCATATCGACTGGAAGGTGCTCGATTCGACCTCCGAAGGTCCGCTTTCATGGGTGAAAGTCGGAATACCCAACGATCATTATTCGGCATTGAACGCGCTCAGCAGCACGATTCAGAATATCAGTTATACAGGCAGCGACGGTTCATACGCGCGGATCGACCTTGACCGCAACTACTATAAGGACGAGGTGGCGAGCTTCGATTTCGAAGTCATTACAGACTACATGTACGAAATGAATCTGCGTACAGAAGGCGAGACGGAGTACCAATTTACACCCGGCTGGTTCTCGGATCTTAACGTGGACAAACTGACGCTGCGCTGGAACAGCGATAAAATGATAAGCTGGTCTCCCGCATGCGTGACAGAAGGCGGTTATAACGTGTGGGTAAAAGAGAACCTCGGGCACGGCGAACAGTTTACTGTCCAGACGGTATATCCTAACGATGCGTTTGCTTTCGATGAAACTAAATTTATTGATTTCGGCGGAGGAGAGGAGTACGTTCAGAGCTCCTCAGATACGTTCATATCTATTTTAGGCGGAGTATGCTGCCTGTCATTCGGCGGCCTTGTTATAGGCGGGATCATTCTCAGTATCATTCAGAAATATAAAGGCTCGTCCGGCTTCACTGCCGCGACTCAAAAGAAGATCACGCGTACGAAAGTCGAATATTATCCGATCTGCGAAGGCTGCGGAGCGCCCAGGCCGGAGGGTAAAGAAACGTGTGAAGCCTGCGGACGCAGTTTTATTAAGAGCGAAGAAATTCTTGAAGAGAAAGATATTCCCGCAGAAGAGAGCCAGCTGAAGAATAAAACAGAAAGCGGGCTGTTCGGCTTCCACTCGTCTCCGAACACCTTCATGCGCGTAAATGTTGTCAACGTCCCCGTGGTTCGCCGTTCGGGATTCTTTTCGAGCCTTACGTCCGGTTCGGGATCGTCACATTCTTCGGGGAGAAGTTCTTCTTGCGCCCACAGCTCCTGCGCGTGTGCATGCGCCTGTGCGTGTGCGGGCGGAGGCAGAGCGGGCTGCAGCGTGAAAGACTTCTATAACACCGATCTTAAGCTGAAGCAGCTGGAAAAGAAGTGCGGGAGAGTTTAGAGTTAAGAATTCAGAGTTTAGAGTTAAGAGGCGAACCGAGTGATGGCACGAATTTTGGGTCTCATGCGTTCCCTTCATTAATTCGCATTTCGGTCAAACAAAATTCTTAGCCATTCACTCGGCTTCGCAGAAGTTTAA
>JAFWQX010000046.1 GCA_017508875.1 Clostridia bacterium
CTTCCTTCCATGAGCTGACGGTCGAGTTGCTCCAGAACTCCCGCCATCTCCGCCTGCGCCGCCGCACAAGCTCTACGAAAACATTTTTCCTCAAGGTCCTTGAAATCCATGTCTGTTACTGTTATCATATTGTCCATAGTCCCTGACTTCCGTCGTTTTGCTCAAATCATAGCACTTTAGAGGGGATGATCATCGAATTATCGAACAGATTATCCACCTCTTTCTTAGTTAAAACCAGTGCATCAAGATTCGTCAACCCGGTAAGTTTTTTAATAGTTTCGTTGAGCTGACGGTTGGAAGAGATGTTGATGTACTGGTTATTACCTTTGTCAACAATTCTGAAATCACGGATAAAATTAATCAGATCGTATGCGTTGACTTTATTGTCAAAACACTTTATTTCAAGAAGTCTGAGAAGGAACAAACATAAGTAACAGATGAGAAAATGCCCGTAGATCGTTTCGCGTTTCTGAACATATACCGGGCGCGCATCAAGAAAGGATTTTGTGATTCTGAAGGATTCCTCAATCTTCCATAAGCTATGGTAAGTTTGGTAAACTTTCAACGCCGGCATATCAGTTTCGGAAGTAACGATCAAATTGTATCCGGCGTATTTAAGGTCTTCCTGGATTTTGGCATTGTTCAATTTGTAGATCGGGGCAGTATTGTTTTTTCCTTTATTATCGATGACAATATATTTGGCGCTGTCGCCGATCTCTTCTCTGGAATACTTTTTGTAAGAAATAAATCCGGAGGCCTTTTCGGCCATTCGAGTTATTTCGGCACGCTGTTTGTTTGCCAGGCTTGGGTTAAAAGACACAATGCGTTTTTCTTTAACATGGAAGGTGATGGATTCCTTTTTCCCGGATTCGGGATCGATCTCGTTGAAAGTATAACTGAATGTATCAACACATTCTTTTATACGGAACAGCAGCGTATTGTTGCTGTCGCGGTAGTCGGTAAAAACATTCTCCTCATTTTCAAGAAGCAGCCATTGTTTTTCGATGTCGTTTAATCCGGTACCATGAATAGATTTCGAAAAAATATAGCCATCTTTTGATTCTATGACCGCAGCATATATGTTTCTGGCACAGTTCAGACCTTTATCTGCCACCTGAATAGTACGGCCTTCCACTTTGTATCTTTGTTTCATTTCCTCAATTGTTTTACGAATATACGGTTTTTCGGAATTATTTCCCGGGAACATCTGCATAGCAATGGGGACAAGATCTCCGTCAAGGAGCATTGCCTGCCCGATGATCGGTTCGCTTCTGTTTTCTTTTGAAGGACCTTTCTGCTTATCTTCGTACGGGCGATCGATCTCAAAGTAATAATTTGTGCAATCGAAGAAAACATTTTTAAAATTACGTTTAAAATGTTTTTCGTAGGCATAATTAAAGAGTTCGATATATTTATTGTAAAAACTGCCCATAAAGAAGAGCCCGTCATATACCTGATCTTCTGACATTTGTGAATAACGGTAAAGCATTGGAAACACATTGGAAACTGAAGCAGATTTAGAGCATGGACATATAACACGGGCGAAAATCAACTGAGTAAGCATATCATAGAGACTGAATTGAAACTGGCGTGCAGAGGCAAGGATATCCACCACCTCTTTGACGTTTAATTCTTCGATAAGGGCGTGAATGAGAAAGTATCCAACGTTCTTTTCGACATTTGCAGTAAAAGCTCTGGGACGAGTTTTCTCGTCAAATTCTTCAGTTCTCTGTCGATTCATGTTTTCGACAACTGCTTTAAAATGAACAACCGGGTCCGGAATGTCTTCAGAGATGAGGTCGCTGACATACCCCAGCGATTCAATATGCCGGTTTCGTGGCTGCTTCAGTTCCTTGTCCCAATAGTTCTCATAAATCTGCAAATAGATGTCGTTTTTCTTGTGGGTTTGTCGAAGAGAAAATGCCATAAAGAAGCCCTCCTGAATGAAGTTCTATGAAGTGCTATGATTATAGCATAGACGAAAAGATTTGTCAACAATTTTTAAAAAATTTTTCGTATTATTTTATAAAAGAGTGAGCCGTAAAAGCAGATATTTTATGCAAATTTTTCAAAGAAGCAAAAAGACGGCTTTGTGGGATAGATAAGTGCGTCGGAAGTTTCATAGCACTACGACGGAAAACGAGAACGCCGCTTAGATTCAAATACTGTCTTTAAATGCGTCTTTAAATGCTCGCTCATTTCTCTTGACACAGAATCTGTAAAATAATTATAATTAAGCGGCAGGGAGAAAGGAGAGCCTGACGTGAAAAAGCAGATCTGTATGATAATAAAGACTATAATTGCGGCAGGAGCAATACTTGCCGCCTTGTTTATGTTGACCGCCTGCGCACGTGTTAAAGTGCCGGATGACGTGCAAGAAACGCCGCCGGCCGGAACGCAGGTATTGACAGCTCCGACGGAAAAGCAGACAGCGCCTGAAACGACGCCAGAAGTCGATGAGACCGTTGCACCCACGGACGTCTCTGCGGATGCTCCTACCGGCGTGCTAACCGATGCACCGACCGATGCCTCGTCTCCGGAACCGGCTGCACCTACTACACCGCTTCCTACGCCCACTCAAACACAGGCTGCGACTGCTGTTCCTACACTTTCTCCAACTTCTGCTCCCACAAAACATCCGACCGCCACTCCTACAAATCATCCTACAGACGCTCCTACAGACCGCCCGACAGCTACGGCTACGGCTGAGCCCGAAAAAACTCCGGAGGTAGATGAAAACGGTATGTATACGACAGAAAACGGAAAAAAATACACAGTCACCGGTCAGAAACAGACCGAAGGCGCCACTTTTACGATCAAAGATAACTTCGTTATCACTTTCGCTGACGGCTCTTTTAAAGAAGATTTTAACAGGATGAGCTTTACGTATTCATCCGGTGCCCCTCTTAAAATGTACGTTAAATACGTGCAGTCCGGAAAAGAAAAGAGCGACTATTACTTCTTGGAAGCGGGTGAGAACGCCACTTTCCGGGGCCTCATCTCATCGTACCTCGATTCCGCTTCGGCAAAAAATATCAAAACACTCACCTTGAGTTCCCTTAAAAGCGACACCGCGTTCTCGCTGAAAAACGTCAGCACGGAGAAGATCGCGGTATACAATTCGAACAATCATTTTATCGAAAACTCCCGGTTCAAGGTTGGAATACAGCTCTCCTGGGGCGGCGGGATAAATTATATCGAGGACAAGACTTGTAAGATAAGCGGCCTTACGAATCTCGTTAACCGCTGCGACACCGGCCGCCTTATCCAGCAGTCTTACTACGGGACGGGCGGAAATAAAGATTACACTCCCGGCGAATTCAACGGTTCCAAATGGTCGTATAATCCCGTGCAGGGAGGCGATAAGTACGGCAACGTCAGCAGGCTGATCGATATCGAGGTGAGTTCCAACTCGGTCTATATAAAGGCGCAGCCGCAGGACTGGTCTCTGAACGGCCGGATCACGCCGAGCTATATGGAGAACAGATACACGCTGAACGACGACTACGTACGAGTTGACAACAGATTCGTCGATTTCTCCGGCTGGGAGCACCGTTACTCGCACCAGGAACTGCCCGCGTTCTACACCGTAAGCTACCTTGACACGTTCAAATGGTACAGCGGCGCCGAGGGCTGGACCGGAGGAGACCTTTCTATAAGAAAGCATCTGAATTTCTGGGGCGATCCTAACTATGCGGAAGACTGCCGGTTCTACGTCCAGAAGAACAACACCGAAACGTGGTGCGCGTGGGTATCTTCGAAAGACGATTTCGGAATGGGCCTTTACGTGCCGAATATCGACATGCTTTACGCGGGGCGCTTCAGCTATAACGGCTCAAAAGATCCGATGAACGGCGCCACGAACTACGTTGCCCCGCTGATGACGATAAAGATGGTATCTTTTGTCCCGATCGAATACAGTTATCTTGTCACGACCGGGTCAACGGAGGCGATCCGCGCTACGTTTACAGCTAACAAGGATTTTGCGGACAATGCGTCGCTTCATAAAAACTATCAGTCAATGCGCGTTGCGTCAACGAATTATGCCCAGACCGATGAGGAAGAGGTGTTCATATTTGCCGATCCGGCCGCGCTCGTAACTAATCTTTTTAATACCTCCTCTAAATATGATAAGACAGAGCAGGCGATGCGCTTTACCGTTTCCGAGCCGCACGATCCGCAGATCATGCTGGATTATAACGCCGCGGGAACGTCTATAAATGCAAAAGATTACAAATATCTTGATATTACCTATAAGATACCGGAGACTGCGAGCCGCGATTCGTACGAGTGCGACCTGTTCCTGTGTACAGGCAGCAAGACGAGCCCCGACGGTTCTGAAAGGACGAGGATAACGCTCGAAAGGACAGGGAAATATGAGACCGTCCGTGTAGATCTCAGCGCTTTATCGTTCTGGTCCGGTGCGGTCAACGCGATACGCTTTGATTATTTCGACAGCTGTGAAAAGGGCGATTACATATTTGTAAAAGAATTTAAATTGACTAACTGAGAGAGGATAATGATATGAGCAGACGCATAAAAATAGCAGCTCTCTTGCTAACGCTGGTAATGATATTGACGGCCGCGGGCTGCGCCGGGAAACCGGCAGGACCCGAGAAGACGGATACTGCGGTCATCGTTCCGACGCAGGCTCCTGAAACAGAGAATAAGGCTACCGAACAGCCCGGTACCGAAGCGCCCGGTACGGATATACCCGCAACCGAAGCCAATGAAACGGAACTCCCCGCAACGGAGCAGCCGGCAACGGATGCAGTTACGCCTGAATCGGGTGTTACCGAAGCGCCGGCGTCCGAACAGCCCGCAACGGAAACGCCTACGGTGATGCCTTCCGGAACGCCCGAGCCTCCGAAGCCTACGGCTACGCCGACTAAAGTTCCGACCGCCACTCCCACTAATGCGCCCACGGCGACTCCTACCAAAGCGCCTACCACTACGCCGACCAAGACTCCCACACCTGCACCGACGGATCCCAATAAATTGTCCGACGCCGATCAGGCAAGGGCGGAAGCGCTGCTTGATTCAGTAAAAAGCTCGGTCCCTGCTTTTGCCAACACGTCCGTTTCAGCGGCCAACGACGATCCCGACATCACGGTCTGGTTCAATCACTCATATATCAACACGCCCGCCGAAGACGTGACGCCAACGCAGTTCAAAGCGTACCAGATCAATCTTGCGAAAAACGAAATAGAAGGATGCCACTTTATTGTCGCCAGCAAAGCGGCGAAGTCCGGCCTTGACGTGAGCGTCTCGGAATTCAGCGACGGAAAAGGGCATATTCTTGACCACGAACTTTGCTTTGGCTGGTATTTCGACGGCGTGGGCGGTAAGACCGTCGCGGATCCGATTCCTGTGCTTGAGCGCAAGATCGACCTCAAGGCAAATAAGAGCCAGATGTTCATCATAAAGGTCAAATCCAAGACCGATACGCCTTCGGGCCAATACTCCGCTGTCATCACGATCAAAGACGGCGAAGGCAGGGAGATCAAGAAGGCCAACGTCTACGCGTACGTCTGGAACTTTGCGCTGCCGGTCGCGTCGAACTGCAAGACCCTGAGCGATCTGGGCGAATGGCCGCTGATCGTGGGGGCAGGCAGAGCCGGAACGACGCAGGACGGCCTTGAAGACGATCTGTACGCTCAGTATTATGAATATCTCCTTGAAAACAAGATCAACTGCTACACGCTGCCTTACGCGAAACGCGGCCAGTTCTGGGACGATCGCGTAGAACAGTTCCTTGACGATCCTCGCATGAACGCGTATACGCTGTTCTGGAAGATCGACAGGGGAACGTCAATGCAGTCAAACAATCTCTGGCATGAAGCTTACATAGAAGTGGCGTATAACCGTGTTTCAAAGAAGCAGGAATGGCTGGATAAAGCTTATTTCTACCCTTATTTTGACGAAAAACTCAACGGAGACGAGCCGCTTACCAAGGCAGCGCTGGATAACATCATAAAATGGAACGCACAGTTCACAAAATATTTCGGAAAGCATAAGCTTATCGTTCCGGTGCATTACAACACTCTGCTTTCAGGCGGCGTCGATTTCTTTAAATATCTGGAGAACGACGTGACGGTATGGTGCCCGAAGACTTATTTCTTCAACACGCAGGCGGATAAAGCGTTCACCAAAAAACTGTATACAGAATATTATAACGCGTCAATGGAAAAGACTTTCGGCACGTTCAAAGACCGCATGGCAAACGAGCAGGCCGGGGGAGACGAGGTGTGGTGGTACGTAACGCGCTTCCCGCACGATCCTGAGATCACGCTGTCGATCAACGACGAATCGGTAAAGCACCGGCTGATGTTCTGGCAGCAAAAGCTGTACAACGTTGACGGCTTCCTGTATTACCAGGTCAACGAATGGCAGGGTGACGATCCGAAGGTCTGGAATAAGAAGTTTGAATATTCGGTTCTCGGAACAGTTGTCAATACATACGGCAACGGCGTTCTGATCTACCACGGTGCAGGGCTTCCCGAGTTTGTCGAACACTACGGCAATGACGGTTATCCGGGCGGCGTGGGTTCTCTGCGCCTCGAGTCCATCCGCGACGGTGTGGAAGATTACGATTATTTCACGATACTCGACGGCCTCTACGGCGAAGGTACTTCCGATCTGATAATCAAGCAGATAACGACGTCTCTGGGCGTATACAGCACCGACACGGATCTGTTCACGACGCTCAGGACTGCCGTGGGCGATCTGATCGCGGCGAAGTCATAACTAATAAAAAACAGGGAATAAAAAAGTCCCTCTTTAGACCGGCAATCAATCGCTGACTGGCGAATAGTTGCCGGTCTCTTTTTTGAGGGACGCGAAATTAGGCCGTGCATTCCGCATCTCAAATGCGGATAATTATTTGCGGTTCACAGCGACGGCCCTGTAGATGGGAAGACCCTCGGCAATAAAACGCGACTCGTACTCGGTAAGGACGTTGTCCGCAGGCGCTTCATCGAGCACCTGAGTATCATAACCGCACGCCTTATATTGCTCGACAGAATACTCGAAAAGAGAGGCATTGTCCGTCTTCTGGCGGATGATGCCTTCCGGCTTTAATATGGTCTTGTAGGTCTCCAGAAAAGCGGAATAAGTCAGACGGCGTTTATAATGTTTCGGGCGCGGCCAGGGATCGGAGAAGTTCAGGTATATCGCGTCGAGCTCGTTCTCAGCGAAATAGCTGGCGATAAGGCGCGCGTCACCACAGATAAAACGGACGTTGTCCTGCTCCGAAAGCACGGGATCGTTGAAAACTTTCTCCATTGCCATAAGAATGACGGTGGGAACTACCTCCATTGCCACAAACGCCACGTCAGGGTACGCCTTAGCCATACCGCTCACGAAAGCGCCCTTCCCGCAGCCGATCTCGAGATGCACCTGCTTCCTGCCGGGGAAAAGACTGCGCCAGTTTCCCTTAAAAGCTTCCGGCTCTTTAACGAGCAGGGAACTCACGGCTTCGTATCTCTCCTCAAAATGCTTTTTACCCCTTGGCCTCATATTATCACCACTCTGAAACGCTCACGACCCGGAAAGGCGCGCTTCCTCTTCCTCTTCAAGCTTCCTGTACGCCACTTTCCCGACGAGCGTTTTGGGCATATCGTCCCGGAATTCAATGTCGTACGGCAGCGCGTAGCGGGCAATGTTTTTACGGCAGTAGTCCATAAGCTTCTGCTTCGTCTCCGCGTCGGGACTTACACCCGCGCACAATTTAACGAACGCTTTTACTTTTTTGATTTTGATCGGATCCGGCACGCCGATAACGCAGCTCATCTGCACCAGCGGGTGCGCGTCAAGGATGTTCTCGAGCTGCCCCGGATATACGTTGTACCCGGACGTTACGATCATACGCTTCGCACGGCCGCGGAAATAAATGAAACCCTGCTCGTCCATTGTCCCCAGATCACCCGTATAGACCCACGTAAGGCCGTCGGCGTGGCGCCGGAGCGTTTCGGCGGTCTCTTCGGGATTGTTCATATATTCCTTCATCACCGTCGGTCCCGCAAGCAATATTTCGCCTTCTTCGCCGTACGGGAGTTCCTCATCCGTGCCGGGTTTCACTATTTTTATATACGTGTCCGGGAAAGGCAGCCCGATGCTTCCTTCCTTATACATGTGCGGGGGAGTAAGGCAGCACGCCGTGACCGTTTCAGTCGTTCCGTAGCCTTCGCGCACCTGGATCTTTGCTTTATGATCCTTTAGATACTTATCGAGCTTCTTTTTAAGCTCTACAGAGAGCGAATCTCCGCCCGAAAACACGCCTTTTAACGAACTCATATCTTCCTTTTCCATCCCGGGAAGCCTCAGCAGCGCTTCGTACAGCGTAGGCACGCCGGCAATGAAATTGCATTTGTCTTTCGAGATCATTTTTCCGTAGCTCTTGGGCGAGAAGCGCGGGACAAGCACGCATCTGCCGCCGTTCGAGAGCATCGAGTGGATGCACACGCCCAGCCCGAAACCGTGGAAAAGCGGCATGGCTGCAAGCATTTTATCTCCAGGCTCAAACATCGGATTTACGGCAACGATCTGGCCTGAAAGCGCGTTGAAATTCAGATTCGTAAGCACGATGCCCTTAGTAGTCCCGGTCGTTCCGCCCGAATAAAGAATAACGGCGGGATCCTGCGCGCCTTTTTTTGGATACGTGCGGCCTGTTTCGCGCATGCCTCCGTTCAGGAATGCTTTCCACTTAACGACGTGCGGCGCTTCCGGTATCCCGGCTGTCTTCCGCCCCTGTGTAAGAGCGTAACCCGCTTTCTTTAAAAGCGAAAGCTCGTCCGCTACGGAGGCAATAATGATCTTTTTAAGCGGCGTGCCGGCGCGCACTGCTTCGAATTTACCGTAGAACTGATCGAGCGTGACGGCAACGGAGCTTCCGGCCGCGTTCAGGTAAAATTCTATCTCCTTTTCGGCGGAAAGGGGATGGACCATGTTGGCAACGGCGCCCAGCTTGTTTACGGCGTAAAGTATATATATCGCCTGGGGACAGTTAGGCATCGCTATGGTGACGCGGTCGTTTTCCACCACGCCTTCATGCGAAAGCGAGAGCGCGATCAGATCGATCTTCTCTATCATCCTGCCGTACGTCGTGCGCCTGCCCATAAAGTCGAATGCGACGGAATCCGGCATCTTAAGCGCGGTATCCCTGACCATTTCATACATTGACCCCTGAAAATACTCAAGAGTAAGCGGCAGATCTCCTAAAAACGGCGCCCACGGCGCTCTGGCTGTAATATCATTCATTGTCCCGGTCAACCAATCTTCACAAATTTATGTCGCGCACAGTCGGGAGCGAAGCGGGATTTCGGCCGTGCCGCCGTCAATTATATACTTTTAGCCGGGAGATTGCAAAAACTTGACACCGACGGCCCAAATTGGTAAAATAACAGCAACTTTACACCACTTCGAAACCATGAAAAGAGGAACGGTTTTATGAAAACGATTAAAGACAAGTACCTTCTGGTCGCGGCTGATTTTGCGGGTTATCCCCTTAAAGAGGCTGTGGTAGCACACCTTAAAGCAAAAGGCTGGAAAATCACCGACGTAGGCGTTCAGGCCGACAGCGATCCCGACACCGAAACGGATCTTATGTTCCACCGCATCGGACTCAGAGCGGGCGCAATGATCGCCGAGGGTGAGTTCGAACGTGCTCTTCTGTTCTGCGGGACCGGAATGGGCATACACATCGCGGCGTCAAAATGCCCCCACGTGCATGCAGGCGTCGTTGAGAGCGTTCCCGCTGCTCTGAGAGCTATCACGGGCAACGGCGTAAACGTGCTCGCCATGGGTGCTTTCTACGTAGCTCCGCAGATGGGCTGCGACATTGCCGACGCGTACCTCGGCGCATCTCTCGGGTCCGGCTACGAATGTTGGCATAATTTCTACGAATTCCATAAGCTTGCCATTGACGAACTCGAAGCATTCGACTACGAGGAATATAAAAAGAACGGCTTTAAACTGAACCATCTCGGCGACTATCCGCTGAAGCTCGAGACCAAACCTGAGGATTGACGCCCTGACCGTCAGAAGCGTGAACATATGAAACTGCGCCTGATGAGTTTTAATACTCAGCATTTTCTCGGCTATATGACGAGGAAAATCGATTTTAAAGCGGCGGCGAACCTCGTTTCGGATCTCGGCGCCGATATAATCGGTCTTCAGGAAATACGCTCCCGCGGCACTGACGTGAACGAATATGACGATCAGACCGGGAGAATGTGCGAACTTACCGGCTTTTACGGCTATTTTGCAGAAGCGATAAAGTTCGGAGGTACGGAGCCGTACGGAAACGCCCTGCTCTCGCGCTATCCTATAATAAACGCTCGGACGGTCATGATACCTGATCCGGAAGTTCGCGCATATAAAGGGTATTACGAGACCAGATGCGTGCTTAAGGCGGAGATAGACGTTCCAGGAGGACTTACGGTGCTGGTAACGCATTTCGGCCTTAATCCGGACGAGCAGAAAAACGCCGTGAAGACCGCGGCGGGACTGATCGGAAACGGACGCACGGTGCTGATGGGCGATCTTAACGTGTTACCGGACGATCCGGTGCTGCTGCCTATAAGAGAGCGGATGTACGACACGGCGCAAAGCTTTTCCTCACTGGAGAGCGGACTGTCGTTCCCGTCCGACAGACCTGACCGCAAGATCGATTACATTTTTACCACGAAAGACATTACGGTTTTAAAAGCGGAGATACCTGCCGCTGCCGTATCCGACCACAGACCGTATATAGCCGATGCCGAGATCTGATTTCTGAGATCCGGTTTCTGTTATTCAGGATGACGAACGCGTACGGCTCAAACTTAACAAACGGCGAAAGGAGCAAAAAATGAAAAGATTCTTTAGTCTCATTACCGTCATCTGTGCATTGGCGCTTATGATCACGACCGTGCTGCCTCCCGCATATGCGGCGGAGGAAACATCTATTGTTGCCAGCCCCACCAGCTATATGATCCCGTCCGGCGGCGACGTAACGTTCATGACAGAAGCCAAAGGTGAAGGCCTTAATTTTGAATGGTTCATCCGATATAACGGGAAAGATTTTCCTGCCTTCGCGGCCCAGGAGACCGCGGGAGCGAAAGTGTACGAAGCATTTGATTCGGCTACGCTTTCACGCGACGGGAATCAGTCTTTCCTGAAGCTTTCGGGCGTTAAAGACGATTTCAACAACGCGGGGATATATTGCATTGTCCGAGGCAGTTCAGGGATCGCGGTAACGACCGTGGCTATCGTTCAGGTGGCTGCGGCTGCGACAACGTGCGACGCGACGGAGATGCATCTTTGGAATATCAACGTTAAGGAAAACAGCTTCATCAAATACGCTCTTCGGACTTACGAGGAGGAAGGGGCAACGTATCATTACACCTGGTACAGGGCTTCTACTGACGATATTTCTACGATCAAGGCCGATGTGGACTCTGACGATTCGATGGTGCTGATCCTTGATACGCAGCACGCAGGGACGTTCTATATGACGTGTATGGTGGAAAAGACCAAGGGCGGTAAAACGAACCGCACTTACAGCAGTCTCGCCAGAGTCGTCATTGCCGAAGAAAACGCGGATCCTTCTTATACGATGGGCGTGGAAGTTCAGAATGCTCCTTCGAAAAAGGCCTATAAAGTAGGGGAGAGCATTGACGTCTCCGGCCTCACTTTGCGCGGTATGACCGGCCAGGGCTATTTCACGGTCTCCGACACGAGCAAGGTAAAAGTTTTCCCGAACAATATCTACAGCACCGAGCAGAATTCGCTCGCAGTAGTATATGACGGCTGCGCCGCTTCTGTGCCGATCAGTGTGAGCTCGAACGCGGGCACGAAATTCGGCATATACGCTGTCTCCGAGCTGAATTACGTAACTTATATTCCAAATCAGGAGTTTTCTCTGGAGGCGGCCGCGCAGAATGCAAATTCCGAAGTGACGTTCAAGTGGTACAGCTCCGATGAGAACGGCGCTCAGGGAAGTTTGCTCGGTTCCGGAAGCAAATATACTTTCAAGAAAGGTATACCGGTTTCGGAAGCGGCTAAGACAGCGTACTATCTGTGTGTCGCAGAGTGCGACGGCATATCCGATTCATTGCTGTTCAGTACGATGCTGATGCCGCCTGATACGCCGGACGACCCGACTGATGCACCTGCAACTGCTGCTCCCGCAACCGATGTTCCCGCAACTGACGCGCCTGCAACCGCTGCTCCCGCGACTGATATTCCGGCCACTCAGGAACCTGCCACTCAGGCACCGGCGACAGGCGTTCCCGCGGAGCCTACCGAAGCTCCGACCGGATCTGCGGTCAATGAAACGTCTGAGCCTGCTGCTACCGATGGCGGTCAATCCGTTCCGGTCAGATCAGGCGGTCTCAGTACCGGCGCGCTGATAGGCATTATAGGCGGCATCCTCGGCGCAGGCGTTATAATCGGAATAGCTATAATAATTGCCGCAAAGATCAAAAAACAATAAAACAGAAGTCTAAACTGACGCTGTGGATCGGCAAAAAAAGAGTTCCTCCGAAAAGGGGA
>JAFWQX010000047.1 GCA_017508875.1 Clostridia bacterium
CAACCGACTTAAGAGACAGCGCCAGACTGGCACACAAAACTCGAAAAAGCCGATTTGTGTGCCAAAGTTGACCGCGACTGACTTGAGAGACAGCGCCAGACTGGCACACAAAACCCGAAAAAGACGATTTGTGTGCCAAAGTTGACCGACCGCGAAGTAAAAGACAGCGCCGCAGAAAACAGACTTTAAAATGTTTGAGAAATTACCGCCATGATACGCCTTGCGGCCGGCAAATTCAAGCCGGGGCATCCTCAATTGTCTAAAAAATTCACGGAAACAGGAAAAGAGCCGGTTTTGATCACTCATCTTTGTGTGCCAGGGGCAGCGCTCAGGCATATTTGAAGGGCACAAAAAAAGCCCGGCGAAGTTCGTCGGGCAAGAAGTTGTTCGCAGAGGCTGCGATGCGGCCTCATACTATCACGACTCCGGAATTTCTGCACGCTTTCGCGATATCCTCGGGTGGATCGCACTCGCAAACGAGGTAATCTACCTGTCCGAGCTCCGCAAGCGTGAAAAGCAGGCTCTTGCTGAACTTGGAAGAATCCAGCAGCATGATGCTGGTACGGGCGCGCGCGATAACAGTATGCTTAAGCTCCGCCTCGTAAATATTTGACACCGTAAAGCCGCCGTCAACGGAGCAGCCGGACGCCGACATAAACGCCAGCTCGATATTGAGGTTGTCAACGAAATTGACCGAGATCGGGCCGGAGACCGAGAGCGTATTGCGGTTGAGCGTACCGCCGGGCATCATCACGGTGATGTTGTGGCGGTTAACGAGCTCCTGCGCGACGTTGGCCCCGTTCGTGATAATCGTCATAGTCTCGTCAGGAACGATCCGGGCGAGAGCCATGACCGTAGAACCCGCATCGAAATATATTGACCGCCCCTTTTCGACGAAATTCAGCGCCTTTCGGGCGATAATATCCTTCGCATCGCGGTTGCTGCCGGCACGGAGCATATACTCATTCTCCTCGCCATTGACCCCGCCCGGACGCGACTCGCCCAGACGCCTGATACTGACCGCACCTCCGCGCGTGCGAATGATGTGACCTTCCTGCTCGAGCTGGATAAGGTCGCGGCGCACCGTCATCTCCGAAACGTCCGGAAAAAGACCGCAGAGTTCGGCCAGTGAAGCCTCTCCCTTACCGTCTATCACAGATAAAATTTCGCTGCGTCTTTCGTCTGACATTTTTTGCTGCCTTTCAAAGCGGGCACCGGACAGCGAGCGGGGAACGAGCCCCTTGCGTCATCCGATGCCCTAATAATCTAAACTAAATTAAGTTAAACCGAATCGATCCGGACCGATCGCGATCAAACACCCTTCTTAGCGATGCGCATAAGCTCGTTGGTGGTGTAGTTTACGTTCGGCGTGGTGGTGTGGCCCTTGAGCGGGATGATCTTCTGATCGATGGCGTCAAGGATCCAGGACGTCTGCGGGAAGAAGTCTGCGTCAAACTCGTAAGCAGGAGTGATCCAGTTCTTTGCGCCAACGATTACCGGAGGAGCATCCAGATAATCGAACGCCATCTCGGTGATGTTTGCCGCAAGGTCGTTGAGGAAGGAGCCTCTCGTGCAGGCGTCGGAAGCGAGCACGATCTTGCCCGTCTTCTTTACGGACTCGATGACCTTCTCGTAGTTAAACGGAACGAGCGAACGAGCGTCGATAACTTCTGCGGAGATGTTGTACTTCTCCTGAAGGATCTTAGCTGCTTCGAGAGCTTTGTACAGCGTGACGCCGATGGTGAGGATCGTGAGGTCGGAACCTGCGTGCTTGATATCGGGCTCGCCGATCGGGATCTCGTAATTCTCAACGGGAACGCCGCCCTCGTGGAACTCTTCGCCCTTATCGTAGATACGCTGGGATTCGAAGAAGATAACGGGATCGGTGCCGTTCAGAGCGGAATTCATAAGGCCCTTCGCGTCGTAAGGAGTTACAGGGAAGCAGACCTTCAGTCCGGGGATGTGGCCGCAGAGAGAAGTCCAGTCCTGAGAGTGCTGAGCGCCGTACTTGGAACCGACGGAAACGCGCAGTACCATAGGCATCTTGAGCACGCCTGCGCTCATTGCCTGCCATTTAGCCATCTGGTTGAATATCTCGTCGCCTGCGCAGCCGAGGAAGTCGCAGTACATGAGCTCTACGATAGCGCGGCCGCCGGACATAGCGTAACCTACAGCGGTACCGACGATAGCGGCTTCGGAGATCGGGGAGTTGAACAGTCTGTGGTAGGGGATAGCTTCGGTGAGGCCTCTGTAAACCGCGAACGCGCCGCCCCAGTCTCTGTTCTCTTCGCCGTACGCCACGAGCGTAGGATCTTCGTAGAACTTGCTGATGATAGCTTCGAACACACCGTCTCTGTAGTTGTAAACTTTAAGCTTGGACACGGGCTTTCCGTCCTTGTCGAAAGCGAAACGCTCTTTGCGGGCGATCTGCTGTACTCTCGGATCGTCTTCCATCGGAATGAGTACGTCGGGCTTCGCATCGCTGAGTTTCGCGATCTTCTGGTTGGAGAACATGAGGTCTTCAATCTGGTGAGGATTCTTGATGAAGTCCATTCTCGGAGAGATCGTCGTATCGGCAGCCATTGCGCAGATCTTCGTGATGAGGGCGACAACGTATTCGTTGATCGAATCGATCTCGGACTGAGTGGTAACGCCGGCCAGGATCAGTTTGTTCTTGAACTCGTCGGTGGCGTTGCCTTCGAACCACATGTCGATTTCTTCCTTCGTTCTGTAGCTGGAAGCGTCGGACGGGGAGTGACCGGTCGTACGGTAGGTGAGGGTGTCAAGGAGCACGGGTCCTTCTTTCTTTTCGAGGATCTCTTTCTTTCTGCGGATGGCGTCAATAACAGCCAGCGGGTTGTAGCCGTCGACTCTTTCTGCGTGCATCTGGTTGGGCGTTACACCTGCGCCGATGCGGGCGGCAATTTCGTAACCCATCGTTTCGCCGTTGGTCTGTCCGCCCATAGCGTACTGGTTATTGAAGATGTTGAATATGATCGGCAGGCCGCCTTTCATATCGTCGCCCCAGAGTTTCTTATACTGGTCCATCGTAGCGAAGCAGAGCGCTTCCCAGACGGGACCGCGGCCCATAGCGCCGTCGCCGATGTTGGCGATAACGATACCGGGTTTGCGGTTTACTTTCTTAAAGAGAGCGGAACCGGTAGCGATCGTGGCGCTGCCGCCTACGATTGCGTTGTTCGGATAGATTCCGAAGGGGCAGAAGAAAGCGTGCATCGAACCGCCGAGTCCTTTGTGGAAACCGGTCTCGCGTGCGAACATTTCTGCGAGCGTACCGTAGATAAGGAAGTCTATCGCGAGCTCTTTAACGGTCTTCTGATCTTTCTGAACGATCTTCAGGATGGAGCCGTCGAAGTAGTTTTCCATGATATCCATCAGTTCTTTATCGCTGAGTTTCTCGATGGCGGAAAGGCCTTTAGCGAGGATCTCGCCGTGGCTTCTGTGGGAACCGAAGATCCAGTCGTCGGTGGTGAGCAGGTAAGCCTCACCTACGGCGCTGCCTTCCTGACCGATGGACAGGTGAGCCGGTCCGGGGTGCTTGTACTGGATGCCGTTGTAGTTCTCAGTCGTTTTGATGGAGTTGATCATCGTCTCAAATTCGCGGATGATCTTCATATCGCGGTAGATGCGGAGGAAGTCTTCTTTGGTGTAGTTGGCTTTCTCGTCTTCTATTGTTTTATTGTACTGGTTTACGGGGATGTCCTGGAACTTCACCCAACCGGGCTGGCGAACGACGTTCTCGTCAATAAATTGTGATTTTGGCATGATGTTTAACCTCTTTCTTTTTAAATTCTATATTATCGTCGCGGGACATAGCGGTTCGCTGTGTACCCGACACCGTTTTTCGTCGCGGGACATAGCGGTCTGCTGTGTACCCGACACCGTTTTTCGTCGCGGGACGTAGCGGTCTGCTGTGTACCCGCTGCCGCTTAATCTTCGAATTCGAAGATCGCCTCGCGGATAATTTCGCAAACGGACGGGTGAGGGAATACCAGTTTCTTGATATCCGCAACACGCATCTGGGTCTCGATAAGGATCCCGGCGCCGTAAATAATCTCGGAAGAATGATAACCGATCATATGGCAGCCGATGATGTTCCGATACTTCTTATCGATGAGCACTTTGATGATACCGTCTCCGCCTTCGTTCTCGGCAACGTACCTGCCTGAATACATCATTGACAGCTTCGCAACTTCGAAATCGATGCCCTTCTTCTTTGCGCTCTCTTCGGTCTCGCCGACTGCGGCAACTTCAGGGTTGGTGTAAATGACGGACGGAATGGCGTCGTAACGCATGAAATCCTTTTTGCCCAGAATGTTGTTGATGGCAACTTCCGTCTCTCTGTAAGCGGTGTGAGCAAGCATCGAGAAGCCGTTGACGTCGCCGGTAGCGTAAACGCCGGCAATGTTGGTCTCGCCCTTGTCGTCGGTCTTGATCTTGCCGCGCTCGGTCTCTACGCCGATCGTCTCAAGTCCGAGTCCTTCAGTGAAGGCACGGCGGCCGATGGAAAGCAGCACTTTATCGGCGGGTACTTCGTTGACCTCGTCACCCTTCTTATAGATGACTTTGCCGTTCTCGACGCCCGTGACCGCACAGCCCAGATTGAAGGTGATGCCCTTCTTCTGGTAGTTCTTGAGCAGTATTTCGGAGATCTCGCGGTCCGTGGGGCCTGCGATCTTATCCATCATTTCAACGACGGTTACTTTGGAACCGGCAGTGTTGAAGTAGGACGCCATTTCGAGACCGATAACGCCGCCGCCGATGATGACGAGTTTTTCGGGAACTTCCTGGAGGTCAAGGATCTCGCGGTTTGTGAGTACGAAACCGCTCTGAAGGCCTTCTTTTACGCCGGGGATCGGGGGAGTTACAGGTACGGAACCGGTGCAGATCATCAGCTTCTTACCGACGTACGTCTCACCGCCAGCTTCGACTTTGAAGCCTTCCGCGTCGCGGCCTTTAATGGTGGCAACAGCCATCACGGTCGTTACTTTGTTTTTCTTGAGTTTTGCCTGGATGCCGCCGACGAGCGTCTTAACGACTCTGTTCTTGCGTGCGACAACGGCTTTGTGGTCGATGTTGAGGCCCTGTGCCGTCACGCCGTATTTTTCGCCGTGGGCAACGCCGTCGTACAGTTTTGCGGAGTACAGGAACGCTTTCGAGGGGATGCAGCCTTCGTTGAGGCACACGCCGCCGATGAATCTCTTCTCGATGAGGAGCGTCTGGAGTCCCGCGTCGGAGGCTCTTTCAGCTGCCAGGTATCCGGCGGGGCCGCCGCCGATAACGATTAAATCAAAAGCCATAATTATATTTCTCCTTTATTTAATAAGCAGCATCGTGAAATTCTCGAGGTTCCTGCAAAGTTCCTGAAGGAATCTTGCCGCCGGAGCGCCGTCGAGAGCTCTGTGGTCGAACGTGAGGGAGAGTGTCATCGCCTGATACGTCTTCAGCACGCCTGCTTCGCTCTTAACGCGGGTCTGGAGGGTGTTAACGCCCAGGATGCAGGTCTGCGGAGGATTGATGACAGGAGTGAAGGACTCGATACCCATTGTGCCCAGGTTCGTTACGGTGATCGTAGCGCCCTTGAGGTCGTCGGGATTGATCGTGCCGCTCTGAGCTGCGGTGGCCAATGCTTTGGCTTCGGTCGATATATCGTTCAGGGATTTGAGGTTCGCGTTGCGGAGCGTGGGAACCATGAGGCCTCTCGGTGTGTCAACGGCGATGCCGAGGTGTACGTTCTTGAAGTAGCGCATGACTGTGCCGTCTTCGATGAAGTTCGCGTTGCAGTCCTTATGATTGAGGATCGTGCGCGATACGGCGTACAGGATGATGTCGTTGATCGTGACGTTTGCCAGGCCGAGCTTGTCCTTTACTTCCTTGAGCTGACGGCGGAATTCCATAATGTTTGTCGCGTCGAATGAAGCGTTCAGCGTAAGCTGTGCCATCGTGGAGAGGGAAGCGTGCATCGAGCGGGAAATGACCTTGCGGATGTTGGGGATCTTAACGTCTTCGTAATCAGCTGCGGTCCCGGCGGCTTTAACAGGCTCTGCTGCGGCTTTCGCGGGCTCTGCCTTTGCGGGCTCTGCTGCGGGTGCTGCTTTAGCGGTGAGGTCGTCAACGCCGATCTTTCCTGCGAACGCTGTTCCGGACATTCCGGCTTTAGCGGCCTGTGCTGCGGCGTAAGTGGTATTTCCGCCGGCGGCAATAAAGTCTTTTACGTCTTTTTCGATAACTCTGCCTTCAGCGCCGGTGCCGACAACGAAATCGGTGTTAACGCCTGCTCTTTCGGCGAAATTGCGCGCTCTGGGTGAAACGAAATGTCTCTCTCCGGGAGCCGCAACGGGCTGAGCTGCTGCAGGTGCTGCCTGCGCGGGAGCCGCGGCGGTCTCTGCAGCCTGTGCGGGAGCCGCTGCCTGAGCTGCGCCGCTCGGATCGAACTCTGCGAAGCTGTCTCCGGGCTTACCGATGACGGCAACGTTCTGCAGGCAAGGCACGTCGTCGCCTTCTTTTGCGAAGATGGCCAGTACGGTGCCTTCAAATTTAGATTCTTCGTCGAAAGTGGCTTTATCGGTCTCGTAGGTGAAAAGATTATCACCGACCTTGACGTTATCGCCGACTTTAACGTTCCATTTTGAAATGATGCAGCTTTCAACTGATTGACCCTGACGGGGCATGATAACTACGTTCGCGTCCGATTTCGGGCCTGCGGGCTGTGCGGGAGCTGCTGCAGCTTTGGGAGCTTCTGCCTTCGGCTCTTCAGCCTTGGGAGCTTCCTGTGCGCTTGATGCTGCCTGAGCCGCGCCGTTCGGGTCAAATTCCGCGAAGCTTTCGCCCGGCTGTCCTATAACGCATACGTTGGTAAGGCAGGGGACGTCGTCTCCTTCATTAAAAAAGATTGCCAATAAAGTTCCGCTGATCTTGGCTTCTTCGTCGAACGTCGCCTTATCGGTCTCGTAGGTGAAGAGTGTGTCGCCTTCAGCAACTTTATCGCCAACCTTTTTCGCCCAGTTGGAAATAATACAGCTTTCAACAGACTGCCCTTGGCGGGGCATAATGATAGGTGTTGCCATTGAAAAACCTCCTTGAAATTATACAGTACGTTGGTACTTATTCAGATGTTAAAGCGCTGATGAAAGAAATTTTCATCGCACTGAAAAATTATAACATTTCACGTGGAGGGTGTCAACTGCTTTTTGGCGCGGGGCTCATTTCCTGTTTCCGTGAAAAGTTTTATAAAAATGGGGGGATGCGCAGGTCTAAGTTTGCCGGCCACAAGGTTTATCGCGGCGGCAATTCCTCAAATATTTTAAAGTCTGTTTTCTGAGGCGCTGTCTCTCACTTCGCGGTCGGTCAACTTTGGCACACAAATCGGCTTTTTCAAGTTTTGTGTGCCAGGCGGCGCCGCCTCGTTGCCCGAGTTGTTCATTTTTACCTCTATTTTCTTGTGCATGTCACTCAAAGGCGCTGTCTATGTATGATTTTGAGTGACACCTTTAAGGGAAAATGTTAGTGCTCGAGCGATCAGCGGCACCGACCGGCTTGAGTTTTGCTGCAGATTGTTATATTGTGCATAATAATAGCAAACAATTAAAATTATGGCCGGACGATTCTCTGTTTTGGCAAAATGATGAGCACACAGATGAAAGAGACAGCGCCCAAGTCACTCAAAAAGCCGGGAAAAGTATTTTTTGAGTGACTCAATGAACAATAATCCTGCTTAGTTTTAAAAGGCGGGGGTGCAAAGGTTTTACTCACGGGGCAAAGGAGGAAGTACCAGCCCGGCGCCGTCTCCCGGCGGGATATTGGCGCAAAACACCGCCTGAATCTCAGTTTTTAATTTTCAGGCGGTGTTTTCAGAGTGATACAAATTGCCCAAATTGAAGAACGTGTGCCACTCCTCCCAAATTTCACGGAAACATGAAAAGAGCCTTCGGCATTTTCGGCATGGGCTCTTTTCCGGTAATTCTATCTCCGGTAACCCTTTTCCTTGTCATAAACGCACGAATCCGGGACCTTGGCGATTGCCGCCGCGAACTTCCTTCCGTACCTGTCGAGGCAGAATTGCCAGTCGTAGCCCGTATCCAGCCGCTCAAAAATCTTGTCCATAACGTCCCGTTCGACGCTCGGCGGGGTATTGTCCGCAAAATCGATAAGAAAATAACTCGTAAAGAAATCGTCCGTGATGACCTTGCGCACCAGATAGATCCGGGTGATAGAATCCTGACCTACACTTAAAAAGTAATCTATAAGATCATTCAGCATCGTTCCTTCCAGCGCCTCGGATTCCAGACGGTCGAACGCGGAAAGACTGTCCATTTTATCAAATTTATCGATCTTCTGCTGCGTTATATCAACAACCCAGCTGCGGTATTCGTCTCTGCGTTCTGAAAGTCCCAGCAGATTTACGTATTTTCCGACTACGTCCGTCACGTCATCTATGTAATTCGGATTGTTTGTGGATTTGTAAAGAAAATCAATGCCGCGCTCGTCGTACTTGTCCAGAAGGCAGAGCCCTTTTATGAACAACGCATGATCCTGCTGCTCTTCCGTAAACTCCTCCATTGCCCGGTCGCACAATTCCTCTTCCTCTTCAAATCTTCCGAGTGCGTCAAGGTCTGCACAGATCTGTTTAAACGTGTCAGGCGTTAATTGCCTGCCGCCGCGTTCCCATTCGCGTATTCTTTTGAGCGGATCCAGATATGACCTGCGTCTGTCTTCAAGATAGCTGTTTTTCTGCTGTTCGAATATGCGGCCGTCACAATAAGTGATCGCCTTTGCGCATTCCGCGCGATATTCAGCTTCGCTTCCCGAAGGATCGTTCCCCGGCAGTTCAGGTGTGGCGTCATCCAGAGATACGCCTATTTTAGCCAGCCTGTCGCGGAGCAGCGGGTGAGAGGAGACGTTTGGAAGCAGTTCTTTTTTATGAAGATCTATCCAGAATTCCATGCGTTCGGGGAACTTTTTTCTGAAAAGAGCGGTGACGATCCCGAGGTAGTTGCCGACCGGTTCTGGTTCTCCGTATAGTTCTTCCGCTTTGAGATAGCGCGGCAGTTCACGCATAAAATCGTCGTTGAGAACGATTTTGGTAAGTGCGTTCCCGGCGGTCTTCGCGTCGCAGTACTCGGTGAAGATATTGTCAGCATTCTGTTCGGCTATTATCGTTGCGAACAACCTGTAAGAGGCATATTCCTTAAAAAAGCGGCTGTCGGTTATCCACGATATGCCTGTCGTGTGCTTGAAAAGGAAATGTGAGTACAGCGCTGAAAGCCGTACGAATATCGAATCTTCAAGTTTTTCATTTTTGGCATCATTTCTGACGTGTGCAAATTCGTGGAGCAGCAGTACGTATAATTCTTCGGAGGTGAGAATGTCGAGCGCCGCGGCTCCGACGATAAGGACAACTGTTTTTCCGCTCATCGATACCGACGTGCTGCAGTTGGAATTAACGTATATTACCAGGTCGTTGTCAATTTTAAGCGTTTTTGCGGCTTTGCGTGCGAGCGCGTACAGTTCCGGGTATTCTTCTTCTTTCTGACAATCGGACAGGTCTTTTTCGCTCGGGTTTAGGAAAAAGCGTGCAAAATAAACGATAAAAGCGAACGACGCGGCAATATTATATACGCTTTTCATTGAAAATCCGACCATGAACGCAAGGAAGCAGAGAACCAGCCCTTTATATATGTCATATATAATGACCCTCACGGCAGCGCCGCGCAGTTTTTTTCGCGCGGCAATATGATCCGCCCGGACGCTGTCTTTTTCTTTATTTATAGCATCGCGCATCTCAGCGGCGCTATTCACACGTTTTGCTTTGCGCTTTGCAATCAAGCCTGCGATAAGCATTGCCAGCAGGGATAGGATCATAGCAAGCAGTATGAATGCGAGGACGGCAATGACCGGCGATTCGCCCGGAAGGTTTAAGCGGTTTCCTATGTACGCGCCTAGTGCGGTGAAAAGAATGCCTGCTGCAAATGAAAGCAGTATTATTACTATCAATCCGTTGGGCTTCTTTATCTTTTTCATTAAAAACGCCTCCTGAGAAAGGTCTTCTGTTCACTGGCAATGATAATCCCGGCGGCCGGCGGTGTCAATATTATTTATCTGCACTGCACTGTACAATATTTTAACTGATGTGCTATACTTTTTAGCGGAATACAGAGCGTGGAGCGCGAATGGGGTGCGGCTTTTCAATGAGCGGAAAGGATGCTATGAATATAAAAGATGCAGAAAACAGAGCAAAAACCGGGTGCGTTGACAACGCATCGCTTCAGATAAAAGCTGTTGACATCAAGTGGGACGAAATCCCGCCCGGCAG
>JAFWQX010000048.1 GCA_017508875.1 Clostridia bacterium
GACAGCGCCCGGCTGGCACACAAAACCCGAAAAAGCCGATTTGTGTGCCAAAGTTGACCGACCGCGAAGTAAAAGACAGCGCCGCAGAAAACAGACTTTAAAATGTTTGAGAAATTGCCGCCATGATACGCCTTGCGGCCGACAAACTCAAGCCGGAGCATCCTCAATTATCTAAAAAAATCACGGAACCAGGAAAAGAGCCTATCTACAACTTGCAATTCTCAACAAATACCTCCCCTTCGCACCCTTCCGGCCCGGTCACGGAGTAATTGTCACCGCAGAAGGAGGCGGAAATGGGGCCCCGGGGCGTTGGCAGCACGATAGAGGCGCGACCGATACCGGCGCGGCGGAAATTGACCCGGAAGCGGCTGTAGCCAGGCTCAAGGGGCTCGATGCCGAAGATGCCCCGGGCGATCAATGCGGCGGGCGCGGCGCCCCAGGGGTGGGAGAAAGTACTGTTGGGCTTAAGCGCGGGACTCCAGGCCTCGGCAGTGATCGTTGCCCCAAGCTCGTGCATCATGTAGGCCCAGGTGTACACGTCGCCGGGGCGGTCTGAAAGCATCCAGGAGGTGGCGAGGGCGGCGGCTCCGGGCACGCCGGAACGGTAAAGACCGTCGAGCAGGAAAAAAGCGCCGTAAACGCTCGTTTTAAGGCCGTTTGCGCTGCGGATATATTCACATACCCCCTCGAGCTGATCTCGCCTTAAAAAGGCATTTCCGAGGCCCCAGAGGGCATAAGCGGAAGCATGCTGAGAAAAATGCGTTGACCTGGTGCCGTCGGCGTACAAACCGTCGCAGAACGCGCCCTTTTCACTGTCGTATAAAGTGTCATTGACCGCCGCGGCCAGCTCCCCGGCAGCAGCAAGATAATATAAACGATCATCTTCAAAACCCAGATACCCGGAGATCTCCGCCATTGCCGCAAAACTCTTTACCTGCAGAGCGTTCAGCACCGCGGGATAAAGCACGTTTGTGTCGTAACCGTCACGTTGAGACGGAGGCCAGTCGTACAAAACCGCATTGACGCCCTGCGCAGCCGTATTGCCGCTCCGGATCAGCCCCTGAGGGCCTTTCAAAGCTGCGAAATTGCATTCCTTCAAGAAGGAATATTGACGCCTTGCCGCGGAAAAGTCGCCGGTCTGCATCAGATCGAGAAGGCAGATGTAAGGCATCAGCAATATATATTCGGCGGGCCAGGTGCGGTGTGTGCACAGATATTCGAACGTGAACCGCGGGACTGCGGTCTCGCTGTAAAACGTGTACGAAGCGAGCATATTTATAAGCAGGTCGCCCTCATAAGCCCCGCGCTCACGGGACTGGGAATCCACGTACAGATCCTGGGTCGTCGCCTTCACCGTATATTTCGTGAAATCATAAAGTTCGCAAAGCAGCGGATTATCGGAATCGAAGGAAGATTCGCTGTCGTCCAGTTCCAGACCAAGCTGGAGCCCCCGCACAAATTCCAATTCAAACGGAACGTCGCTTTTAAGTTCCACGTAACGGTACGTAAACATGTCAGGCGTCCGGATCACGCTCCTGCCGGCAGGAACACGCCAGCTTTCACGGTAAACGTTGCCCGTGCGCATCGCGGACCGTACGCTGCCGTCGGGGTTCAGTTCCTCCCCGAAGCCTGCGGAGATATCTGCAATGCTTCCGGTCTTAAAACCGGCTTCGATGCCTCCCACGATCTCACGGCCGAGGTCAATAAAGTACCCGCCGTCTATCGGTCTGATATTCCCGGGCGCAGCTTCGCGCCTGAAACGCTTTACCGGCCCGGTCTTTCCAGGGGCCAACGGATCCCCCACGATCTGTTTCACCACCGTCTTCGCGGCGATTCGTTCGGCGGTAAGGTCAATATTCGCAGCATACGCTTTATAATAGTGCGTACCGGTCGAATTGTCCGGGCGGAACACCGGATCCATATTGAAGCATTGCCAGCTGCGGTCCGTCGGGATCCGCTCAATTTCGTTGCCAAACCCGTCATAAAAACGCAGCAAAGCATAAAACAGCTTGCCCTCCGCCGTATGGCACAGCGCTTCTACCCGGTTTGCCTTTTCACCGCGCCTTACGAGCCCGGTGATATCGTAGGTGTTATAATACAGGATCAGCTTTCCGTTTTGCACATCGAGCCTGGACGGACCCACGCCCAGTTCAGCACCGTTCACGGCAAGGTTATACACGAACTGACGCGCCGGTTCCGGGGACAGAGCAGTCACGTCGATAAACGCTTTTGAAGCGCCGGCGGGCAACGTGAATTCTTTATAAAAAGAAGCGAAATAAGGCTCGCCTTCGGGCCATATTCCGCTCACAACATCATTTTTTTGATCTTTCATATTCGTCTTTGCTCTATCAGTTCTTTGCAAGATATTGTATCGAAGATACCAGATCGTCCTTCAAGAGGATCAGAAGGTATGACGAGCCTTTTTCTAACTGCACGTTTGTCTTCCCTGCAGCATCGGCTCCGTAAATACGCTGAACGTCAGCCGCTGAAGCGCCGATGTACAATCCTTCAGGGGTCTCTACGCTGTCATCCCAGAACACCACGCCGGAGATGTAATCCACGCCGCTTTCGGTATAAGTGGTGACGTCAAATCCGGGATAGGAGTACGTTTTATCCATTCCTTCAAAGGCGCAGCTCGGAGACTCGTAATAGTTGGAGGGCTCGCCCAGGGCGGCAATTATATCAGCAGCTTTTGCGTTCATGACAATGGTGACGTCGCCTTTTTTGAATACGTATCCGTCGTCCTGCGAAGGAGCAGTCGTAGCGCCGCCGGGCAATGCGGTTGCGTTTGAAGCGGGCTTACCTGTTGCATCAGATCTACCGTCATCATTTCCCCCGCAGCCTGAGAGCAGCATGACGGATAATGAAATGATCAGCGCCATAACAAGTGCATAGACAGCGTGATTTCTTTTTAAAACGTTCTTTTTCATAATGATCCTCCTCAAACGTTATCCCCAGTATCCTGTAAGTTTTCCTTCTTCACGAAGCTGAGTGTACTGGGCGTTTTTCATTTCTTCGTAATAGTCTTCCTTTTCCTGCCAGATAACGCAGGTGTGAGATTCAGTGCGCCTGTCGCCGAGGGCGGTATTCGCTTTCAGGTAGTTACCGAACCATTCCGAAAGCTTTTCCGCGCCGTTGAGGTTCAGATGCATTCCGGCATCGAAAGTATCCGCATTTTCCGAATAATAATCGATACCTATCGTTTCCGCCTCTTTCAGCATATTCACGTAGCAAAGGCCGTTGTCCGCAGCGTATTTTACGATCTGCTCGTCCCATTCGTCGTACCAGTGGGGCATCAAGGTGGGAGCTTTTATCAGGATCAGCTGGATGCCGTTGTCATCGCACAGCTCGCGGATCTTGTTAAGGTAATTCCAGCACGTGTCAGAGAACGAGTAATCTGCAAGCGGTTTGGCGCGCGGAATCTCCGTTACCGGCTTTGAATCGACGCGCATCACGTAGCCGTTATGCGAAAGCTGTCTGGTACTGAACAGATATTTAAAGTCTTCGCCGGACAGTTCGTTCCATCGGGAGTGGAACCTGAGCAGCGGAAAGACGTAGCTGGCAATGGTAAAACCTTCCGAATCTGCTTCCTCTTCCGTCATTGACGCCCTGATCGCCCTGACTTTGGTATTTGACCATTTCATTCCGTCGAGGGCAAGGCGGTTATACGCCTCGCTCTGGGGCTCGCCGTATTTCATTGACAACACGTTGAACACTACGACTTTCGGCTTTTCGTGCCTGAGCGTGTCTTCGAGCATGTAATATGAGTGCCAGATGAGCTGCTGAGGGCTGCCGCGGATCGCCGAGGTGATGCCGAAATCCTGCCAGAGTTTTACGGGCGAAAAATTGGAATAAACTTCGCAGTCGCCTATGAACAGCACGTCGTTTTCTCCGGCGTAATCATAATATTCTTTTACCAGCAGTCCTTCTTCGTTTTCGGTGATATATTTGGGGACAAGCAACCTCTGCAGCAGTCCGAGGCACAATACGAGCAACGCCGCGAGGGCAACGATCTTCACGATTATTTTAAGCGCTTTTTTCATCTTTATTGCCCCCTTTCTCAGAATTGAACGTAAATAAACTGACCGGCGTCATACCCGATGCCGTACGCGCCGAATACCGCTATGATCAGTATGAGCGCCGCGAACAGTATAAGTCTTACCGGCACCGGCCGCTTAAGTATTATGCGGTCGCGCACCTGGCCTTTGTTCTGGAGTATGCTTACCGTGAGCATCACCGCGCAGCCGAGCAATATAACGATAAAATCCTGCCATGCAAGCCCGAGTTCCAGAAAACTGCCGTTGAAAAGATCGCCCCAGTTCGCGGTGGTAAATATCGTCCCGACCTGCTTAAACGTCCCCGGCACGTCGCGGTAAACGTCGAGCACGCGTATGAAGCCCATGAGCCAGAACGTGCGGAACATCTGAAATACGTTGTACCCTTTAGTATTGCTGAATCCGAAGCGTTTGTGGAATTTGCCGTAGAGAGGCGAAAGCTCCTGCGAAATGATTATCACAAGGCAGTTGAGCAGTCCCCATACTATAAAGTTCCACGCAGCGCCATGCCACAGACCTGTCGCGAACCATACGATTATCGTGGAAAGATATACCGGAACGCGCTTTCCGATCGCGTTGCCGAGCTTCTCGCGCGACCATTTGGAGATCTTCAGCATCTTCGGGCTTACGGACAGCGGATAGAATATATAATCCTTGAACCAGGTGCCCATCGTGATGTGCCAGCGGCGCCAGTATTCGGTGATGTTCAGCGAGAAGAACGGGCGGTCAAAGTTCTCGGCCACCTGTATTCCGAGCATTTCCGCGACGCCGATCGTAATATCGATGCCGCCGGTAAAGTCCGCGTAAAGTTCTATCGCGTAGAACAGTACGAGGGCAACGACGTATACGCCTTTATATTTATCCGGCCTGCCGGACAGTTCTATTACCGCGGTGATCATCCTGTCCGCGATGATCATTTTCTTGAAAAAGCCCCAGACAACGCGCCATGCGCCGCGGGCGAATTTGTCCCAGTCAAAGTCGTGCGGTCCGTACAGCGTTTTGGACAATTCATCGAAGCGGCTGATCGGGCCCTGCAGTAGCTGCGGGAAGAACGATACGAACAGGCAGAAGCGGGCAACGTTTTTCTCGGGCGCGTATTTTCCGCGGTACACGTCGATGATATATCCCATGCTCTGGAAGATATAGAACGATATGCCCATAGGCAGCGCGAAGCGGAGGAAGCCGATGTTCGTCTTAAAAATGCCGTTGATTATCGAAATGCCGAAATCAGTATATTTGATGACTGCGAGCATGCCGAGGTTCAGGATAAGGCAGAGGCTCATTATCAGGTACGTGCGCTTTTTAACTTTCGCTTTATATGCCTTTTTCGCCTCTTTATCGAGCTCTTTCCCCTCGCCTTTAAGGTACGCGTCGCGCGCGGAGGCAAGCTTACCGATATAGATACCCGCGAAGTACGTTGACAACGCCGTGACGGTGATGAATATGAGCGAGCTCCAGCCTGCGAAGGCATAGAAAAACACGCTGCCCGCGAGCAGCAATATCCATTGTCCGCGTTTGGGCACGGTATAATAGAGCAGCATAAGCACTGCCAAAAATGCTAAAAATCCGAGCGATACGAATGACATGCGCGTGCGTTCCCCTCAGTAATTACCGCGAAGCGGGCCTTAACCGCTGCTTTCGCGGGTCTTTTGGCTGTTACTCGTCTTCGAGTCTCTCAATAAGTTTCCAGAGCGCTTCGGCGGAGTTGAAGTTCTCGGGAACGATCTCGTTGGCCGGGATCTGCACGTCAAATTCGGAACTGACTTCCGTGATGATCGAAATAATATCGAATGAATCGAGTATCCCGTCGTCGATCAGCGTCGTGCACGTTTCGTAGTCAACGTCGGAATGTATCTCTTTTAATATTTTGAGTAATTCTTCCATAGATCTTTCTCTCCTTAATATTTTTTCTTTTGTATTGACCGGCTCGTATCCGTGTACCGCGGTCCTGAGCGGCCGGTATATGTCAGTTAGCGTTTATCCATCTTTCTTTAAGCAGCTTTCTGTCGATCTTCCCGTTCGGCGTGAGCGGCATCTGATCGAGCTGTATGACGGCGTGCGGCAGCATGTAGCGCGGAAGTCCGGCGCGAAGTCTCTTCGAAAGCTCGTCCTTTTCCACGTCGCCTACATAGTATAGCACAATTTTCTTCGCGGCGTCATCAAAAATACAGCAGGATGAGCGAATTTCGTCTTCAAGATCTACTACTGCCTCGATCTCACCGAGTTCGATGCGGTGTCCCATGTGTTTTATCTGGTAATCTTTGCGGGAAATGAACTCCAGTTCGCCGCGTTCGTTCCTGCGCGCCAGGTCGCCCGTGCGGTAGATGATTTCAGGGTAAGCGGTGTTGAGCGGATTCTGTACGAAAGCTTCGGCTGTCTTTTCGGGGTTGTTGTAATATCCGAGCGTTACCGACGTGCCGCGCACGCAGATCTCGCCCGTCTCGCCTGTGGCGGCCAACGTATTGTCGTCTTTTAAGAGCAGTATTTCCGTGTTGCGGAACGGTCCGCCGATCGGTATTACGTCGCCGGGGCCGAATTCGCGGTCAACTCTGTAGTAGCAGCACATGCCCGTGGCTTCGGTGGGGCCGTAAAGGTTCGTAAACGTTGCCTCCGGCAGTGCTTCGCGCCACAGATTGAACTGCTTGATCGGGAACACTTCGCTGCCGAACGCGACGGTGCGCAGGTATTCGGGTTTAACTGTTTTAAACGTACCGAACGCCGAGATCATTGTCAGCGCCGAAACGACCCAGCATACTGTATTGATGCGCTTTTCGTTGAGATATTCCACGAGTTTGACCGGGAACATGAACAATTTTTTAGGGATCAGGTACGTCGTTGCCCCGAACTTCAGCGTCGGATAAAGTTCTTTTAAGCAGGCGTCGAAATACAGCGGCGTCTGGTTTCCGAACACGGTATCGCTGTTAAATTCGAGCGCTTCGGACAATGTTTCGATGTAGTCGATGACGGAGCGGTGGCACGCTACGACGCCTTTTGGCACGCCGGTGGAGCCGGACGTGAACACGATGTATATGGGGTCAATATCTAGCGCTGCTTTTCTTATTGCCTTAAGTGCCGCGGCGTCTTCCAGGGTGTCGCATATGTCGTTAAACATAAGTATTTCACCGCCGAAATCGAGGGCGCGCGCTTTTTCGCAGGTATTTACGTCGCATATGACCACTCTCGGTCTTAAGGCGTTGAAGATAAGTCCGATCCTGTGTGCGGGCATTTCTTCATCGATGGGCACGTAAAAACAGCCCGCGTACACGACGCCGAAAAACGCATTGACCATATCCGGATGCTTGTGCATATATACTACGACAGGTTCACGGTAGTACCCTCTTGCGTGGAGCGCGGTACCGATGCTTTTAGAACGGCTGTAAACCTGTGCGAAAGTAAGCTCCGCGTCCTCACCCGCGAAAGCAACTTTATCCGGCACGGAAGGCGCCGTCTGTTCCATATACTCAAGTACGTTGTTCATTGTCGTCAGCCTCTGTAAGTCCGCCGGGCATTGAAGCCACGGCTCAGCATATTTTAATCAGTATATTTTAAGATATATATCTCCCGTATCCCAGTTTACGAGCGCGTCGGCCAGCTTTTCCGTGCCGCTCGCGGGATAGAGTGAAGTTTCGAACTGATAATAGTAATTACATTCGTAATCGTCAAAACCGTTTGTGCCTTTTTTTCCGAAATTGAGCAGCTCTTCGTCGGTGCGGAGGAAGCAGTACCAGTACCTGTAGCGCTTTTCAGCCCTCGGACAGGCGTCTATATGGTACCATTCGCCTCCTACTTTTACGAGGCTCCAGAAGTGCTGCGTCTCTCCGCCCAGACGGTGTACGGAGACGGTCTCAAAACCCGCCTCTTCCATGAATGCGCGCATTGCCGCATAATAAGTGAAGCAGTCACCGACGCCTTCGTCCAGGCCGCGGATCGCTTCGCGCACCCAGTTGTCCTTATCCGAATGGCTGATGTATTCTATATGCTCGGAAACGTACGTCCAGATCGCGTACAGTTTCTCGATATCGCTCATATCGTCTTTGATGACCTTCGGCAGCAGATTGCTGAACTTGCGGTGAAGCGCGGCAACGGAGTATTTGCCCTCATCGGTATCAAGTTCCGACAGATCACGGACAACGACCGTAGCTTCGAACGTGGAAGTATTGCCCGCCTCGTCTGTCGCGGTATAGATGACTTTATAAGATCCTGGTTCTTTAAGATTTACGGCGCTGGAATCGATAGAGATTTTGACCTCGCCGCCGCGGTCGTCGGTAGCCGAAAGCCCCTGCCTGTAGGAAATGGTATCTCCCACAAAAATTTCGCGGTATGCGATCGCTTCTATTACGGGCGGAACGTCGTCAACGTCTACGGTAATTTCGGCTGTGACCACGGTACTGTTTCCGGCCGCGTCCTTGAGCAGGATCTCCACCTGCCTCGTGCCCTTCGTCTCGGTGTCAACGCTTTGCGTAAATTCCGCGGTGACGTCCGTGCCGTCGTTTATGCTTACAATGAAGTCTTCGGGCTTCACTGCGCTTCCCTTCTGAACGAAGAGCGAGCGCGTCTGCGCAGATGGCGCTACGGTGTCGCGGACAATTATTACCGCCCCGTACGTTTTATCGCCGCACTGAAGTTCGACGGGATAAGTTCCGCACACGCGTGTGTCAATGTTTGAAGTATTACTCAGATAATAAGCGAAACTGTGCTCGTAGCCTTCTTTCAGGAAAGCCGAAGCGGGCGGAAACTCCTGCCCGGCCTCCACGAAGACCAGTTCCGTTACGGGAGCGGACGGTTCATGTGTGGGAATAAGAACGGGATCTGCAGAAGAGACGTTGCCTCCGTGATCAGGCGTAGACTGATCCGAAGGAAAGTCCGTCCGGTCAATAATTACCGTATCATCCGGGCCTTTTTTCTTTTTTGCGCCTGTGACGATCAGAACGACGATCAGCGCAATGATGATCAGCGTCAATACGACAATGACCGGTTTATAGTTTGTCTTTTTCTGTTTTGATCCCGGCGCCGAACTTCTTCTTGTAAAGTCCGGCTGCGAACCTGAATATGCCATCCGAATTTGCCTCCTGCGTGACCGGCGCGGCCGCCATTTCAAAGCGTCCTGACTTTTCCGCCTGCCATCGATATTGCCGCCTCCGCCGCAAATACGGCGGGATCAAGATACGGTATGCCGATGTTGTACATATTGAACGCGATCGGCAGCTCGGTGCATCCGAGTATGACTGCCTCTGCGCCGCGTTTCATAAGGTCGTTTGCAACGTCGATAAACGGTTCCGGATCGAATCCGGAATTACCCGCCTTTATACCGTCGTAAACCATTTTCATAACTGTTTTCTGGCCTTCTTCCGACGGTATCAGCAGCTCGATCCCGAACTTTTCAAATTCCCGTTCGTAAAGGCCGGACCAGACCGTGCCGTCTGTCGCCATCAAACCGACTTTTTTATATCCGAGCCGGAGCGCCCCTTTTGCCGTTTCTTCCGGCATATTGATCAGCGGAACCGGCAGTTCTTCAGCGACACGGTCATAAAAGTAATAAGCTGTATTACAGCCCATGACCAGCACGGATGCTCCTTCACGCACGAGCCGTTTTCCGCTTTTAAGCATCTCGGGCACCGGATCTTCGCCGCCGCGAAGGATCGCATCTGCCCGGTCCGGAATGCGCGAATTGCAGTCAATAAGGATCGGAATGTGATCGCTGTCGCACGAAGCGTCCGTCATACGTACGATCTTTTCAAAAAAATCGCACGTGGCGAGCGGTCCCATTCCGCCTATTATTCCTATTGTTTTATAATCTTTAGATCTTGGACTCATTTGTTTCCTGCGAAACGCTTTTTACTTTTGATTACTTATTCTTCTTTTTACCTTTAACCGAGAAGGCGACGATCACGCCTACGGCCGCGACCGCGACGACGCCGCATACGACGTAGAGCCAGGTCAGATTATTTCCGCTCTTCGTCTGCTTTTCGCCGGATCCGGGAGTGGCAGCAGCCGGTTCCTGAGTAGCGTCGGCAGGTTTGGCAGTTGGTTCATCCGTGGGCTTCTGGGTAGGAGCCTGAGTTGCGGGAGCTTCGGTGGGGACCGGCGTAGCGGGCTTCTTCTCCTGGAGATAAGTGAGAACGATGTTGTCAAAAGACGTTGACGCATCGCCTCTGTTACCGAGGCCTACGGCGCCGTATTCGGCGCTGATACGCGCGTTCTCAAGCTCTAAGAGCTGCGTGCCGGAAGCGTCTTTAATAACAGCCTTTTTGTAATACTGCAGGTCGCAGTCGCCTTCGTCGCCGTCGGGGTAAGTACCCGGCTCTCCGCCATATTCGACGGTGGAGAGCAGTGCGCCGTTCACATAGATCTGAACGCTGCTCTTTCCGTCGTCAACAAATTTGTAATTATTGCGTCCGGCCGCGTCGAAGCCTTCCGGATAATCGAATTCCACGCCCTGCGCGTACACATAAAGGCCGTCTTCAACGCGTGTTTTTACGCTTACACCGATCTTTTTAGCAGACTTGTTTTCATATACGCGGATGCCGGAACCGCCGATGCTCGAAACGCCTTTTTCAGCGCCGCCGTTTTCACCGTACCAGTCCCATTCATACATATCAAAATGCTGCTGCGTACCTGCGTTCTTAGGATTCGTTATCGCGTAAGCGGAAGGATCGGTCATTCTTACAAAAATGCCTCCGAGAGCCGGATTATTATTAACGAACTGATAATCGATCGAGAACGTGTATGCACCGGCAAAATAGTCGTACGCCATGTCTATATCCGTATAGAATCCGGAATAGCTTTTAAGAGTCACCGTTCCGTCGTCTTCTATCTGGCCTTCTCCGCCTGCGGCTCTGACGATCTGCATTATGAAAGTATCGGCAATCTCGGATTCTTCGAGCGTAAGCCCCTCTTCACCGGTAAAAGTAAACTCGATTTTCTTTTCCTCGTATTCAGGCTCGCTTTCAGCCGCCGTTGAGACAACAGCTAAAGAAAGCACGAGCGCGAGTGCCAGAAGCAGAACAGTAATGGTCTTAAATTTTTTCATTGTCTTTTCTCCCTTTCTTTTTGTTGATTATCAAGACCGCCGCCGCGGCCGCGACTGACAAAGCCGCAACCGAAACTGCGATTATAGCCGGAACAGGAATAGCTGCTTTTCCGTTTTTTGAAGGAGCCTTTACCGCCGTATCTCTTACACGGCCGGATATTTTCCCGCCTTCTTTTACGTACCTGTAATTAAAGCGCGAGTTCGGAGCAGCGTCTCCGAGATCCATAAATTCCATAACTTCGCCTGTAACCGTCGAATTATCGGCCCATTTGAAGTCGAAATTATCCCGTTCTTCGAGATCGATGAGCGAATTCTCCACGCGGATAACAAGCTTATTTCCCGCGATGGAATAATCGGCCCATCCCTTATTATAACCCTTCCAGGCCGGTTCTGCAAATTCTTCGACAGACATCTTTCCGCCGTCCGTCTCGCGGCCGATCACGAAGTCGTATCCGGACCAGCCGCTGTAGTAATATTGATCGCTGTCAATGAACAGATTCATCCAGTTTGACGTGCCCGGGGCCGTGACGATATCGGACGCGCATTCGGCGTAAAAATACGTATATTTATCAGTTTTCGACACTTTCGCGCGGACAATGTCGTTGCGCCCGCTCGTGTTTTTTACTGCCTCTCCGCTTATCAGTATGCTGTCCCTCGGAGCAATATCCCCTTTAGTATCGAAATATTCGGGTCCGACGGCGTCAAATTCCGCGAAATTGCCAGCCATATCTATCTCGGTGCTGCCTGTGCCTTTCCCAACGCTCCTGACGCCCTTAAAGCGGCGGATGTTCTCCAACATCTGGTAATAATAATTGTCCCTGAAAAGCTGGGAGATCGGCTCCACGTCGCGGCTGAACTCCGCGCTGAATGCGTCAACGTAATTGCTGTTAAACTGCCAGTCGTTTTCAATGATCGTATAGCTGTCCGAGATCAGTTGACCGACGCCCGCGTTAGGCCAGCGGCCGAAAGTAAATTCGTTCCAGCCCGTGATCATTACGAGCGGAGGATCGATCTCGAAAACGCGGTCCCACTGCTCCTGAAACGCTATTCCCTCTCCCGTTGTCGAAAGCCCGTACCCGAAATCGCCTACGCCGCGCGAAGGCTGGGAGCCATTATGATAACTGCGTCCTCTGGAAGAATTCGAATGGAAGCCCGCGCTCACAACGATCTGCTCTATCTCGCCTTTTGCGTTGCGCCCGGGCTCCTGCGGATATTCGGCGATCCACGGCCATTTCAGGATGCCGTCTCCGGTAAAGTCGTTAAAGGCCCATGAGCGCCTGAACGTGAAATAGTCCTGAAGCTCCTGCGAGACGAGATATTCGTCAAGGTTTCCGAGAATGAGCGGCTTTCCTTCCCACCTGAACCACAGATCGTCGTATTCCGGGTTCGAATAAGCTTTTTCGTATATGATCTTTATGTGGTTCGCGAGCGTCTCCTGCCCGTCGCCGTTATGAAAAACGACCTGCGGAGTATTGCCGCCCTCGTCGCGCACTTTTCTCCACGTTTTCAGCAGGAGCGTCCAGCAGTTTTCGAACAGGCCGCCGTTGTTCGTAGTATCGAGAAATACGAAATCCACGCCTGCGTCCGTCAGCAGCTGCGCGTGTTTCCTGTATATCCATTCGTCGAGGTCGGTGCGGTAGTAGTCAAAATACGGCCTTCCCCAAGTGTGGAATCCGTCGAGCGGAGCCATCTCCCAGAGCGCTTCTACGCCGCCGTCGAGGTAGGTCTGCGTCGTGTCGTAGATCTTCGTGCTCGTGTGGCTCGTGAAAAGGAAATAAAAGATACCGACGTATTTTCCGCTTCTTGGGCCGCCCGTTTCGCTGCTAACGGGAAAAGTCCTGCCGAGTTCATCGGTTCCGACCCACGTGTCGGACAATATATCCGCGCTGCCCGTGATCACCGTTTGCCCCGCGTTTCCGTCCGCGAAAGAGGCGATGAAGCCGGTACAGAGGCTCGCGGTCAATACGATAGAAATAAAAGCCTGAATAAACTTTTTCATTGTCCGCCGCCCCCTCACTTTCGCGAATACACACTGACGAGGCCGTCAATTACATTGTTCGCGTCTATCTGGAACATGGCCAGCTTGCGCATATAATTGTCAAACCCCTTCGCGGAATTGAGCTCGCGCACCATGATCGCCGAATAAACGCTGCGCATCCGTATGTTTTTGTTGTATATATCGGGATCGCCCTTAAGCGCCGCCGTGAAATCGTCCCGTACACCGTCATCCGCACCGATCAGAGCGCAAAGAGCGTTATCACCCGAGAATACGCCGGTACGCCAGAAATCCATATCCCACATATTTCTGTTCGCCGGGATCCCGCCGTAATGCGATATGAGCAGCTTCTGCCCTTCCTCCGTCAGCGAAAACGCCGCGAATCTTCCGGCCATATCCTGTTTTTTAGAGTCTGCCGGAACCGCGAAACCCTTAATAAAATCAGTATTTGCGATGCCGGTGCGTTTCCCGCCAGACGACGGGAGAGGCAGCAGTACGAACGTGCCTTTTTCGAGCAGTTCGTCTACGCGCTTCCCGGGATTCAGCGAAGTAAGTTTTTCGGTCTCGAATGAGAAATTATTGCGCCATGGCTGCGACGCGTACGTAAAGCTCATCGCGCACACGCGGTCAACGTTCGAGAGCATCGGGCTGTACGCCAGATTATGTGTGTACATCGAATACATGCGGTCGAGGGCAATACCCTGCGCGTTGTCCTTCGTATAATTAAACCTGCCGTTTTCCAGATATGAGCCCGCAAACATATTGCAATAATACTGCCAGACGTAATTCATATAATACGGCATGTACACTCCGGAATATGCCGTGCCGGAGCGCCTGCCCGTGAGCGATTCGCACACGGTTTCGAAGTTATCGATATTCCAGTCCCGGTCCGGAAGCGCCGCTCCCGCTTCGGAAAACAGCGCCGTGTCAGCTATCAATACTGCGTGATCGTAATTGAACGGCACCATTTTGAGGGACGCGTCTTCGAAAACGGAGGCTGCGCGCGCAGCTCCTCCGGCCAGATCGGAGCGCGAGATACCGTAATTATCAAGGAAGCCGTCGGCGTCGCACAGACCTTCGTTAAAATAAAGCAGCATGTCGTCCGCGCCGAGCAGCATGCAGTCGATCCCGGCTGTTTCTTTCGGAAGTTCCGTATAGTATCTAACGCTGACTTTTATTTCCGGCTGACGCGCCGTAAAAGCTGCGGTGTATGCGTCAATAAACCGCTCAAGCTCGGCCTGACTGCCTGCCGAAGACTGATCCTTTTTTACGGCGAGAAGGATGGTGTCGGACGGCACATTAAGATCGTCCTCTTTTGCGGTTTTACCGCAGCCGGCAGAGAACAGCAAAACGAACGAAAGCAGCGCGCCCGCCGCCACGGTCAATATTATTTTGATGCTTTTCCCGCTCATTTTCCCCGTTCACCTCCGAAAATCCGCACCGCGTCAATACGGTTTTTGCACGCCGGACCGCTCCGCGCAGTCAGGCGTTTTTCTTTCTCAGCATTATTTCCATTATCTGCACGCGGTACGGGTCGTCAACGGCTTCGTCTGCCGCGTAGTCTCCGACTCGCGTGATCTCGATGCGTACGAATCTCGCTTTTACGGCATTAAATTCGAACGACCGGATGACCCCTGCGGGATCGTTTTCCTGCACGAACGAACCGGCCTCCGTATAATCGGATCCGCCCCTGCTCGTCTTAACGGTAAATTCCATCGGGAAGCATGGATTTCCGCCTTTTATACTGACGGTATCCGTGCGCGGCGCAAGCGAGATCAGGGAGAACTCTTTTACGGAGCCCAGGTCGAGGTTGATCACGACGGGCTTCTTCAGCACGCCGTCGAGCGCTCCGAGCACTTCGGTAGTAAAGCCGGTCGAAAGCTTACCGTCGGTAAGGTTGGAAACGCTCCACGTTGACCCCGACTCGAGTGATACCGAACACGTCGCCTTCGCGCCCTTCGCGATATTGTCGCCGTATAACAATCTGGTATTGACCATCAGATCGGTATTCCCGCTGACGGTAAACGTGACCTTTCTTTCTTCGCTCTGCACCGGGCCGCTGAAATTCAGGAAGGTGCCGAGGAGCCCGTCTTCAACTTCTATCGTTACTTCCGTTCCTGTCGGAAGCGTTACGTTTGCTCTGCCGCCCGCGAACATACATTTCCTGCCGTTCACTTTTACGTTCATGTCGGATTCCTCCGGCATGTATACGGAAAGAGTGCTGTAGTCCGAACGCTTTTCGGTGAACACGGCTCCGACCGTGAAATCATGCGTCGCAGTCGTGCTTACTGTGTCCTTCCGCCCTGAAATACTGCCTGTGAAATACGCGAATTCGTATCCGGGATCAGCCTTTGCGCTTATCGTTACGGCGCTGCCTTCTGTCACTTCGAGCCGGTGCGGTCTGTCTTTTTCGACATTAGTCCCGTTTACGGTAAGTGTGCCGTGCTCCGTCGCGAGGACTGAAACGGTAAGCTTTCCGCCTTTTTCGCCCGCAGGCTCTTCTTTTATCTCAAATTCGAATTTACCGCCTTCATCGCCGGCATCTACGAGGAAGCAGGCTCTTCCGTTTTCAAATCCGGTGAATCCGACGTTGCTCGAAGCGGCAGCTCCGCTATAGAAGATCTTCTCCCCGTTCAGGTATACCGTCTTACCCTGCCCGGAAGCGGGAAGCTTTACGATCGCCTTAGTTCCGGGAGGTGACTCGAGGGTAAGTTTATACGAATCGCCGTCGGCAATATTGACCGAAACGAGCCCTTTTACGGTCGGGACAACGCAGTCGATGCTGCTGAGGTTTCCGAGTTCAGGCTTTACGGTATACGTCGTGTACCCGGGCTCGGAGGGGGCAATACCGGCCATATACTGGCTCATTGTCAGCAGCGGTCCGCCGCTCCATGCGTGGTTCATCGTCCCGGAGCCCTTGTCCCAGAACTCCCAGAGCGTCGAATAATCTTCCTCTACCATCGCCTTATATCTCGTGCGTATGCGTGCCTGCGCCTCTTCGACGAGGCCCATCTCGCACAGCGCGTCCAGAACGTAGCGTTCCATATAAGGGCTGGAATTACAGACCGTCGTCAGCACGTGCTTTATCGTTTCAAATCTTGCGCTGTTGTTGACGTCCGCAAGGCCGCTCAGCACGGCCAGTGCGTTTGCGCGGTCGTCAGGGCGCCTTACGCTGCCCATAAATCCTTTGTTAGTCCATTTGAGCTGGTACGCTCCGTAGAGCATCTCCATCCGCTCTTCAAGCTCCTTTTCGGTCGCCTTATCCTCTTTTATCGAAGCGAAAAATCTGAGCGTGTCGAGGGCCTTATAGTACCAGGCGTTCTCGATGCAAACGACGTCGGCGCCTTCGCCCCAGTCCATCCAGTCCCACGAACCCGGGCGGTGAACGACGAGGCCGTCGGGACCCTGGATCCACAAATTGACGTAATCGAGCGCCGGGCCGTACACCAGATCTATGAATTCCCTGTCGCCTGTGTACATATAGTACGTTTTAAAGCCGCAGATTCCGGCGAGCTGCTGCATCGGAAGTTCGAAATAGGCGCCTTCGCCTGCCGGAACCACGGTCTTAAGGATGCTGTTATCGGCGGAAAGGAGCATGTTAAACACGCCTTTTTGATAAAGCAGATAAGACGAGGGGCTCATGGAGTACATTGTCATTGCCATTTCATTGGTGACGTCGCCCCACCATTGCGCGCGCTCCCTGTCCGGGCAGTCCATGAAATTGTCCCGCATCGTGACGTAGAGCGTCCGCAGAGATTTCTGCCAGAGCGAGTTCATAAATTCGTCGCTGCTCGAAAAGCTGCCGGTGAATTCGGTGTTGTATCCGCTTTCGCGGTATTTGAGGGCAATTATTTTTACGTCTTTGGGTATTTTATACGATATGTGTTCGCCGTTGAACCAGCCTCTCGACTCGAATTCCTGCCTGCCGTCAGTCGTGACGTAGCGCGTTATGACCGAGCCGAGGCCTGTATTTTCCGTCGTGATCTCGATGGTTTTTCCGGCGGCCGCCTCCACGCAGAGGTACGGGACGCACTGGGCGTTATACGGTATGTTAAGCGTGAGGTATGACGTCGATTTTGTAGTTATGCCGGCAAATTCGGCGCTGTTTTCGTAATCTTTAAGGTCGTCAACTTTAAGGAACGGTATGGAGCGCGGGTAAAGCGTACCGAACGGTCCGTCTCCGCCGCGGGCAATAACGTTCGCGTTTTCCCAGCCTGAATCGTCGTAGCCTGGCGCCGTGTAGTCCCCCATCGAGAGCCTCGCGTCGTATAGGATGTTTGACTCCGCGATACGGTAATTGGGCTGTTTGTCGCCTGTATCATCGAGATACGCGCTATTCTTTGCGACCTTCCAGCCGGAACCGCTCAGCACGGACGCACCGTTTTCGGAGGCTTCGAACAGGAAACCCCCGCGGCCGCTGTCAATATAAGAAAAACTGCCGTCCTTTCCCCAGTACCATACTTCGGCGGCGATGACGTTCTCCCCCGCTTTAAGGTACGGTGCGATGTCAACGCTGTCGTAATACCCGCTGTTTTCGGCCGGGCCGCGCTTAAGTCCGCCTTCGTAGACCACGTTCACGCCGTTCACGAAAAGCCAGTACCTCGAATCGGCGCTTATGGCCGCAATCAGTTTTTCCGGCACTGTTTCAAGCGTGAATCTGTTTCGGAAGACCATCCACGTGTTTTCCTTCGTGCCGTCCGAGGAGTCCCAGATCCAGTCTGCTTTCCAGTCCGTTTTCGGCTGCGTTTCGAGCTTCATGAGCCCCGTCTCGCCGTAATTATTTTCATTGACCGGCTTTCCGGACGGGAGCGTACCTGGTTTTTTAGCGGTACACGAAGTGAACAGGACGGCGGACAATACAGCTGCAGCGGCCATGGCGATCATGCCGCGCACGGGCGCCCTGCCGGCCTTTCCGTTTCTTTCTCTTCCGGCGGTAACTTTCATCTTTTTGTTCATCCTAAAAATACGTAATTCAATCTTCCGATCGGAGCGGCGTCTCCCGAAGTGTAGAAGTCTTCCATCCCGCGCACGCGGCTGCGGCTGTCCATCCACTTGAACTGGATCTCGAACGGATCGTCCTTGGCTATCCCGAGGGCGGATTTGGGGATACGGAGCATGAATTCATTGTCCGCAAGCTCGTAGTCGATCACGGCGCACGGGCGGAACGTATCGGCCTCGAGCGAACGCGAATTATCATCGACGCACGCTTCGAGCGTTGTCCGCGAATCAGTAAACTGATAGCCGTTTGCCAGGAAATTGTACCCTTTCCAGCGCTTTGAATAGTCGTAGCGCGAGAGGTCGTTCACGTTCAGGAACAGCTGCATCCATGCGGAATTGTAGTCGTACGGCTCGATCGGAGCGAGTGTTTTTGCGTAAAAATACACGTTATCGCTGTCGTGGGCAACGCTCGCCGAAACGATCGCGTTGCGGCCGGAGCGGTCAATATATCTCGTGCTGTATCCTTCGCAGTCGCGGCTGAAGCAGCCTTTCGGGAAATTCCCGTAGAACGTTCCTTTTTCGGCAACGTCTGCCATCGTGATTATTCCGTCTTCTCCCGGTTCCAGCTTCGGCGCGACCTTCAGTTCGTCCGTGCCTTTATACCTGCGCACGTTGGAAATAAGCTGCATATAGTAGTTATCGAAATACCCGCCGCGCATCGGCTCGGCATCTCTCGAGTATTCAAGATCGACGCAGTCAACGAAGCAAAGCGGTCTTTGTTCCGTTCCGCCCCAGCGTCCCGCGATCCACTCGTTCCAGCCCGTTACGAACACGTACGGCGGCAATGTTTCGAGCGCTCTGTCCCACTGCTCCTGGAAATTGTAACCGAATTTCCACGCGCCTTCGGACTTGTCCTCCGCACCGTTATGGAAAGATCTGCCGCGGTTCGTCGTCTCACCGTACATTGCCGAATCTCCGAATCTTATCTGAGGGTGCTGGGCGACGGATACGTTGATGATCTCCTCCTCGCCTTTCAGGTTCTCGAACACACGCTGCGGGCGCTCGAAATCCATCCACGGCCAGCCGCCCTGCTTCGTAGGTTCGTTCGGCCACTGCGACATCTTTATCGTAAAGAAATCGCGCACCTCCTGCGAGCACTCCTCTTCCTTCGCAATGATCAGAGGCTTCCCGTCTACGCAGAACCATGAATCGGGCATATAACCCGGCTTATAGATGCTGTCGTATATCTTCTGAGCGGTCTTTCCGGACTCAGTGTTGGTATAGAACATCACTTTCGGAGTGTTGAACCCCATAGCGCGGTACTCGGACAGTAATCTGAGCATCATTTTTGCGCTTTCTTCGTAAATTACTGCGTTCGTCGTGTCGAATACGAGGAAATCTATGTCCGCATACGTAAGCATCTCGACGTGCCTGCGCATTACCCACTCGTCTTTCGTATAATAATACCCGAAAAGCGGCTCGCCCCAGTGGTGCATAACGGAATACTTTCCCCACTCCGGATCGTCCGGTCTGTACCCGGCCTTCGGGTCCGCCTCGAGCAGTTTTTCGATATCGAGCGGCCTCATATCACCCTGCCCGTGCTCTCCGCACCAAAGGAAATAAAACAGACCGACAGTGCGTCTATCGCGCCTCAGGCCGGCCTCTGCGGACGTCGGCAATACTCTTCCAAGATCGTCGCAGGCTTTAACAGTACCCGCTTTCGCACTGTACCGGTTGGTGTTGTCAATATTATCCATATTAGCCTCCTGTTTTTTGCTGTCAATAAACGTCGGTTGGATCTTTTTTTACGTATTCCGGAATATCCGGGAGTTTAAGCGCTTTCCAGGTTTCGGGATCTGCTTCGCCTTCTACCGTTCTGACTATCGAATACGGCGCGACTCTCGAATAGATCCAGTGTGCGTCTCTCACGCAAAGCCTTATGCAGCCGTCTGAGACAGGCTGGCCGAGAAGGTTCCAGTCCGCAGCTCTTAACGTGTTCTTATCCTTTGAATCGAACGGCGTGGAGTGGAACAGATACGAAGATGTCGTTACTTTAAGCTTTCCTTCGTCGTCCCATTCGGCTTTCCACATACGCGTGATGTACTGGACGGCGCAGCCTTTTACCCATTCAAAATCGTAATGGGAGAGGAAACCGGTATCTCTGATCTCGTCTTCCTGAGTGGCGTTGTCAAGGACGATCCACGTGCGCAGAGGGGTTTTTCCGTCGCGCCCGGAAGAGCAGATCATCGTCTTTACGAGCTTATCCTTCTCGCCGTCGCCGTTCAGGGAGTAGATGCGGACAAGCTGTGCGGTGACGTTGACCTCTATATAATATCTGGCGTACGGAAGGTCGTCTTCCTCCTGGTAATAGATCGACGGATCCCATTCCGCGGGCTTCTCTGTCGGTTTTTCCGTAGGCTTTTCGGTCGGTTTTTCAGTAGGTTTTTCAGTGGGCGTTTCCGTAGGCTTTTCGGTCGGTTTATCAGTGGGTTTTTCCGTGGGCTTTTCAGTTTTCTCCGCTGTGATTTCGGGAGTCTGCGTGGCATCCGGATCTTCCGTAGGATCCGGTTCCGTTGTGGCCGTAGGAGGCCAGGTCCCCATTACCTGCGTCGGTCTTACGTATTCGGTAGGTTCGACGCTGCCTGCGGGAGTTATTACGATCAGAGGCTCGTACGACGGGCCATCAATATTTTCTTCATTGACGCCGCACGCCGAACAAAGCGCAAGCGCGATGACTGCCGCAAGTACCGCCGCAATAAGCAGCGCGTTTATGATCAGTTTATTTCTTTCCGTATTGACACCGGAGCCTTTTACGTTGCCTTCAACCATAAAAACACCTTCTGTTATCAAGAAATGCTGACTACAGTACCGAAAGATACGGCGTAATGCCCGTCGGTCGCTTTTACAGCGCCGAGATCGTCTTCCAGCATACAGTAGTCAACGTATTCATCCGCATGTCCCGGATTTCTTACGGCGGTAATAAATACCTTTCCTTCCGCGATCTCTTTGCGTATATCAGAACTGCCTTTCGCCATTCCGTCAGATTTAAGAACGTCTTTGCAGACGGCATCCCCTTTATCCAGCACGGATAAAGACTTAACGTCACCTCCGGCAAAACGTGCAGTGTAGAGTACCGCGGTGCCGGATATCGTCTCAGGAAGGTCCGTTGAACGGCTCAGAGGCACGCCGCACGCGGAAACTTTTCCGCCGGAGACGTACATCAGCCGGTAAACGTAGCTGCTGAAACGGTTGAGCCAGCTCATGGGATTTCTGCTGTTATATATATGGCTCTGATCCGAGAGCGCCGAGATATAAAAGCCCTCGTTAAAATCTCCGCCCGCGTTAAGATGGTACGAAATCAGCCACGGATTTGACGCATAGCGGGAGAGTGCGCCTTTAAACGCGCAAAGGCGGGAAACGTTTTCCCCTGACGGACCACAGACACCTTTAAAAATGCCTTTTTTGGTTGCGAATATCACTTCGAAACCGTTTTCCGTGCCTTCGCCTTCCAAAGGTTTTGCGTAAAACATGTTGTAGATGCGTCCCGAAGAAGCAAATATATCTGTCTTTTCGCCTCCGGCGTCTATCAGCTCGATCCTGCCTGAAGACAGGTCGAATGTCAGCGCTTCGGACCCGCCGGAGCAGCATTTATCCGGCACGTGATCGACCACCGACTTTATAGCTCTTCCGGACTGAGAATCGAAAACGATCGACTGATAATTATTCTCCGCGACTGAAAATACGAGCAGTTTTCCGTCTCCGAAAGCGCAATAATCTTTGACCTCCGACACGTTTTCAGACAGGGCGTACGTTTGCATCCCGCTTCTGCTGAAAAAGCCGAGACTGCCCTCAGCCGTTACGTAAAGCAGGCCGTCCAGCTCCGGGACCGGTACGTACACGGCGTTTTCCATGAGCTTCACGCTTTCTCCGCCGCGGTAAATATTAAGAGAATTGAATTTGCCGTACCCTTCCGCGTAAACGGGCTCTCCGCCGAGGAAGAAGAAACTGTTAACGTTATTTGCAACTAATTTTGCGGCAGATGACGCAGGTACAGGGTCAATGGATATTCCTTCCGGGTCCTGTTCAGCGCCGGAGTCCGTTTCCACTTCTTCGCGCGCTTCCGCATTTTCCAGTTCGGCCAGGAACAGTTCGGGCACGTTCTGTACGTCGACAACGAACAGCAGCCTCCCGCCGGCTTCGTCGAAACAAGCGTGATCTCTGTACCTCAGCTTCTCGTTAATTCCGCTTTCTTTTCCGTAAAAGACAGAAGACACGCCTTCCGGAGTAATATCGATGCTTTCGCCTTTATAGATCACGTAAAGCCTGCCGCCTTCCTCATAAACGAAAGGCTTCTGGCTTTCCGGCAGCAGTCCGTGAACGTTTTCGATCCTTATGAGCGTATCTGAGACCGTATCGCGAACGGAAGGCCCTCCTATTTTAGACGTAAGGAAATCATCAAGCGGTTTCCAGCGTATCAGAAGATGAAGCAGGAGCAGCGCCGCAGCGACGATGACTATTATTTTTATGACACCCAGTGCTCTTTTCATTTTTTAGCGCGCTTTCTTCTGACTCTGCCTGCTCCCGAAACGGTCAGCATCACCGCGAATGCCAGTGCTATAAGCAGCGGCGCTTTTTCTGTCAGAGTAAAGTAATAGTCACGTACAGGCTTCAGCCTGAGTAAAGTCTGCATATGGTTCACCGCATCATCCATCGAAGTAAAATGCAGTATCCGGTAAGTACCGCTGCCTTCCATATATGCGCAGATGTATAAGCCTGCGCCTGTGATGTCCTGCGAGAACATGAAGACGGTATCTCCGCTCACGGGAAATACAAACGTGTCATTCAGCTGCAGTTCGCGGTTCATTCTCATTATATTCACACTGTATTCCCTGCTGTGCTCGGCGTCGGCGGAGCGTACGCACAGCACGAAAGGATTAAACGCGCTGCCGGAATCATACTGCGCCATTGCGGGAACGTATTCGTTCGCATCTGTGTAGTAAAGCGCACTTCCGCTGATCGTTCCGTCGACGGCGACGTTCAGCATAAACAGCGACGTCGCGCCTTCTTTTTCCGCATCCCTGCCTATATGGAACCGCCCGGGGTCGTCGTCTGCCTTGAAGCTGTCGATTCTGTTAAGGCTCTGCCAGGTGCTTCCCCCGACGTTCAGCATACGCCCTCTTACGGTGAAGCCGTCGTCAACGGTTTCGGCATGCAGCACCGCCGAGCACCAGCCTTCTTCTTCCATCACGGTCTTCTGCCATTTGAATACTGAATTCGCGCCGTCAATGCCGTAAAGCGCACATAATCCGTACCGGAAGTGTGTACCGAGGCTGCTCTCGGCGTCGGTACCTACCAGCAGGAATTGATTGCCCGCGGCGGCAACGTCTGTTATTTTTGAGAAGAAATCGGGTGACGCTGTGCAGAGCTTATTACCCGCGCTGCCGAACATTGTCACGTTTCTTCCTGATATTCCTGCGAAATATGTGCCGGTATTATCGGCGCATACAAAATTTTCAAATCCGGCCGAACCCTGTTCAGGCCTGAAGAATACGGTCTCATCGGCTCTCCAGTGTTCCCCGATGCCGAAGATCGCGCCGTAGCCCGGAAGAGAATTATCCCAGGGCTTACACAGGCAAACGATCTTAAGCCCTTCCCCGGCGGCGATCAGTTCTGTTACTTCGATCACTGTGTCGGAGAGGTAAAAATCGTGCCGGGCGACCGGCGTCCCGTTCCTGTTGTATATTTTGCAGAAAAGCATTCCTGCATTCGCGCCCTGAGTGTAACGCCCCAGAACGGCAAGGAATCCGCCGTTCAATGATTCGATCCTTACCGGTTCCTCCCCGTCCTTAAAAACGTCGGATGCTACGGGAGAATACGTTCTGGCCATGACTTTCTGGACGCCAATAAACACTGCCGATGCGGCGACGGCAATGACAGCATATATTATGATGAACCGGAGCAGTCTTCTGACCATTTTTTCTCCCCTCGGTGGTAATTTGCACGCCTTTTATTATACCACATCAGCGGTGTGGTAGCAAGCAAGTATCGGCTTTTCGCGAACAATAAGAATCTACTTAACCTATCTCGAAGCGGAACGATCCGTTCTCACAGTTGCCTTCGGATTCGACAATGACGTAAACCTTCCCTGAACTCTTCAAAGGTACGACTCCGTCCATCGCGTCACCGGACCCGACGGTCAACAGCTCTTCTTTTCCGTTGCCCTCGTCATAATAGACGGTTATGTCGCCCGATTCGAGGCTCGCGGAATAGATCAGCTTGCTGTCCGTAGTACATTTCATTTGGAAAGATATTGACCCTTTAAATCTGTAAAATGACATTCTTGCGGAGTGAGAATCGTTCGAATGGACAAATCCTATTGCTGAATAGTGAGAGGAGTACGGGCTGCAGCCTGCCATAAACATTGAAAGCGCAGCGATCAACGCCGCCATTACCACTGCGATCAGTTTTGCCGTAAATTTAGTTCGTTTCATTGTCAATACCATCCTTTCGAAACTTTTTATATTTGAGATCTTGATATCGCGTTTTATTTGAACGCTTTCTTTAAGTAAAGGAGATTTTCGACAAGCGTCCTTGGCGTGTACAGATAGTGGTTTGAGGCTTCGAAACCGATCTCCGGGTACTTTTCCATAAAGGCAAGCAGGCGGCGAAGCAGATCCTCTCTTTCACAGATAAGGTCTTCGGGAATACCGTTTCCGGCTCTTTTTTCGATAGCATATCTGGTGTGTATAACGTCGGCGTGCCAGTGGATAGACGCGACCTCCGAAAAGTCGGTCATTTCCTCAATGAGCGGAGTTTTCTTGGCCTTTTTCAAAATACGTACACCTTCATCCCACTCAGCCAGCATTCTGGCGTATTGCGAAAAATAAACGTCCGCGGGATACGGATAGATCCATTGTTCGTAATCATCGTTCGAAAAACAGACCATCGACGAAGGCAGATCGCACTTTTCCTTCGTCCATATATTTGCCGGTCCGAGAGTTGCAGGTGAAAGATACAGATGGTTGATGCTGAAGGGATATTCTGAAAACCCGCGGCACATCATTTTTACTGCGTCATGTACGACGCCGGAATCTTCGCCAAACATCTCGACATACCACTTGTCGAGGTCAAATTTGCCGCCTTTTTCCGACATGGATGCGCACAATTCCATCACGGGAGAAGGATACCCTCCCAGCGTCCACGTAAGCATATGATCCGAAACGCCGATTTTCGCGAGATTGCCGACGTGCTCGTAAATCAGGTCGAAAACGGGTATATACGGGACGGCGCTGCATTCCCAGCTGTTATTTATCTGTATCTTGGCACAATTACGGTGGCCGCTTTTTGACGAAGCATTGAAAACCTGTTCGGAGAATCGACCGGGGCCAGGATTCGATATCGAATAATCGATTATTTCGCTGTTAACGCCGCCTTTATTTATTTTCTTGCCGTATTCGCTCACGCTCATGACCGTGACGTCGCTGTCAAGCATCTTTATCCCTGCTTCAGTCTGCCCGAAAGACCAGCCCATATACGGTGCCCAGCCCCACGTGTTGGCGATAAGTTCCGTCTTTGCCCCGGACTTACGTATGGCGCTGTTTATTATGTTGTTCACTTGAGCAGCAAGCTTTTCCGGAGGAACTGAGCTGCATACCGGGCAATTTGTTTCGGTTCTGTAGCGGCAATGCGTGGGGTTTTCGCTCATCGTTATGGTTATTATTCCTTCTATCTCCCTGACGTCATTCAGCAGGTCGTAAAAGGCGTTAAACAGATACTCCCTGACGGCCTGTTTTCCGAGGCACAGACAGACGGTATCTTTGTCGGAATGTCCGGTCAGTTCGGGGTAGTTTTTCGCGATTTCTGCCGTCAAAGCCCGCGGTTCATTGAAATACAGATATAATCCGATGCCGTGAGCCCGGCACCTTTTTATGAGTCGTTTCAGTTCTTCGCGCCGTTCCTTGTGCCGCTCAGACAGGCCCGGGGCAAACGGGTACGGAGAGATCTCGGATAAAAGGCAATGGATCCAGACTCCGTTGATACCGCGCATTCTGTATTGTTCCAGCAGCCAGTCAGGCAGGTATCTTTCGCTGTCGCTGCCAAATGCGTCGCGGCAAGGGGTGATGTACCCGTGAATGATCTTTTTTGGTTGTGCTTTATTATGAGTCTGTATGCAGCCGGGAATATGCGAAAGCAGCTCAAACGGCCTCCATCCGCCTGCTATATTATTGCGGACGAAGCGGGATAGCTTTTCGGTTTCTGACTTCACGTGATCATCCGGAGGAAAATAAGTTACCGGCGGGCATTCCGGTTTTTGGCCTAGTTTTACGCTTAAGAAATCGTCTTTTTCGAGTATTTCTTTCAGGCGGCTGTCGTCAATGCCGAGGATCGCGGCGATCTTCCTGTTCGGAAGGATATGCCACAGGGAGCGAATGACCGTTATATATCCTTGCACCTGCATTATCATCTGCTCCGGAACTTTATCAAGTCCGAGCCTTTGTGCTTCTTTATGGACAACGGATTCGTCGCATCCGAGCGCGCGGGCAATGTTTTTTGCGGGGACGAAGCCGTAGCAGCGAAATATGACCGTCTGCCATTCAGCGGGGAAAGGAGATATAAATGCATTTTTCGTTCTGTTGTCAGACATTATACGGCCTCCGGAGGACAATAGTGTTTGCGGCGTGGCGCGGTTCGCAGGGCTGCTCACGTGGGTATTTTAACACAAGTGGTGAAGGAGTCAATAGATACTTCAATGGTTCGAATCCATTGCGAGAATATGCGAAGGCCCGGACGGAACGCCGGGTCCCTCACTTTTCCCCTATTGTGCTTGTTCTTTTGCTAACGCTCGGTTCGAATCCCCTTGCGGTTTTGGGTATGTCGCATAGGGGATTCGCCCACGCAATTTTTCTCCGCTCCCCTTTTTTCTTTCAAAATTGCTTAAAGGGGCCCCTCCTCGCTGGAACATGCCACCGGCATGTTCCTACGCACCTGTCACTTTTCCCTTTTCTACTTGTTTTTTTGCTAACGCTCGGTTCGAATCCCCTTGCGAAAATATGCGAAGAGGGGGTATCCGCTGGATACCCCCTCTTCGCATATGGAGCATAGGGGATTCGAACCCCTGACCCCAACACTGCCAGTGTTGTGCGCTCCCAACTGCGCTAATGCCCCGGGAATTTTTTTCATCTCAGTTACCGAC
>JAFWQX010000049.1 GCA_017508875.1 Clostridia bacterium
CGTGCGGATTGCGCATTTATACGGCCGCAAATATAGAAAAGGAGGAATGCGGCCGTACCACCTTCCTCCTCGATACGGCCGCAATTGGAAAAAGACAGAGCTGCGGCCGTGTGAATTGCTCATTTATACGGCCGCAAATATGGAAAAGGAGGAATGCGGCCGTACTACCTTCCTCACCGATACGGCCGCAAATAGAAAAAGACAGAGCTGCGGCCGTACGGAACAACCGCAGTGGTAAAATCGAGGCTTTGTGTGCCAGCCGAGCGCTGTCTTGAGAAGACCTCTGAGGGAAAAATGAACAATAGAAGAAACAAACAGCGCAAGGGCATTGTCCGGGCACAGCCCGGAACAGAATTCAGTCGAAAAACAGTATTTCACGGAAACACGAGAAGCGCTTTTTTGCTTTTGCCACGGACACCGTGACTCACTGCGACGGACTACGGACGCTTCAGCATAATAAATGCCATAATCAATTAATGGCGTGGCAGACAGATTGACAACCTGCGCTTTAAATTGTATAATACCGAGGCAAAAGAATCATTCAATTGCAAGGAGGATATCATGGCCTTTATTTACGACGAACCGTCATACACTTTCAGCGAATATCTGTTTCTCCCAGGATTGACCCGAAAAGACTGCACACCGGATAACGTTTCTTTGAAGACCCCGCTCGTCCGGTTCAAAAAAGGCGAAACGTCTCCCCTGTCCATCAACATTCCGCTGGTTTCGGCTATAATGCAGGCCGTTTCAGACGACGGAATGGCTATAGCGCTCGCCAAATGCGGAGGCCTGTCATTCATATTCGTATCACAGCCCATCGACAGCCAGGCCGAAATGGTTTCTAAAGTAAAAAAGTACAAATCCGGTTTCGTTATCAGCGATTCGAATCTGAAGCCCGATGACACGCTTAAAGACGTGCTCAGGCTTAAAGAAGAAAACGGCCACTCCACTATAGCGATCACCGATGACGGAACGGCGCACGGAAGGCTTCTGGGCATCGTCACGAGCCGCGACTACAGAGTGAGCCGCATGGATCTCAGCCTCAAAGTTAAAGAATTTATGACGCCTTTCGAAAAGCTTGTCTGCGGAGACGAATCAGTTTCCCTGAAGCTTGCGAACGACATTATCTGGGAAAACAAATTAAACTGCCTGCCTATCATTGACAGCCAGCAGAAGCTCAAGTATTTCGTGTTCAGAAAAGACTACGACTCTCATAAAGAGAACCCGCTGGAACTCCTTGACGAAAGCAAGAGATATATGGTTGGCGCAGGAATAAACTCGAGAGACTACAAGGAAAGAGTTCCGGAACTCGTTAAGGCGGGCGTCGACGTACTTTGCATCGATTCTTCCGAAGGCTATTCCGAGTGGCAGAAGGAAACGCTCGAATGGGTAAAAACAGAGTATAACGGAAAAGTAAAAGTCGGAGCCGGAAACGTCGTTGACGGCGATTCATTCCGCTACCTTGCCGAATGCGGTGCCGATTTCGTTAAGATCGGTATCGGAGGCGGTTCGATCTGCATTACGCGTGAGCAGAAAGGTATCGGGCGCGGCCAGGCCACGGCAGTTATCGAAGTTAATAAGGCGCGCGAAGAATATTTCAAAAACACCGGCGTTTACGTTCCCCTCTGCTCCGACGGCGGTATCGTCCACGACTACCATCTGACGCTCGCTCTTGCTATGGGCGCGGATTTCTGTATGCTCGGCAGATACTTTGCACGCTTCGATGAAAGTCCCTCGAATAAGATCAATATCAACGGAAACTATTATAAAGAATACTGGGGCGAAGGTTCGAACCGCGCAAGGAACTGGCAGCGCTACGATATGGGCGGAAACGCAAAGCTTTCATTTGAAGAAGGCGTCGATTCGTACGTACCCTACGCCGGTGCGCTGAGAGATAATCTTGATATGACCCTCGGGAAGATCCGGTCAACGATGTGCAATATCGGCGTTAAGGATATCGCCTCGCTTCACCGCGAAGCCAGGATCACGAGAGTATCCTCTACGAGCATCATTGAAGGCGGCGCACACGACGTCATTCTCAAGGATAAGAATATCACCCCTATAAAATAAGATATATAAATAAACAAGAAGGATCTGATCAGAATGAGCGAGAAAAAAGCTGTAAAAACCACACACCTTACTAAAAAAGGTCTTGAAAATATCGAAAAGGAACTTAACCTCCGCAAAGGCGAGATGCGCCGCGAAATAGCCGACAGGCTCGACGCCGCACGCAAACAGGGCGACCTCTCGGAGAACTCGGAATACGACGAAGCAAAAGAAGCGCAGTCCCAGAACGAGGAGAAGATCAAAGAATTAGAAGAAAAGCTGGAACATTATGAGCTCATAGATGAAGACAGCGATACAAGCACCGTAAAAATGGGACACCGCGTCGTACTTTACGACTGCGAATACGACGAGGAAGATGAATATTATCTCGTCGGTTCTTCCGAAGCAGATCCGCTTAACGGAAAGATCTCGAACGAATCGCCCGTAGGCGCCGCTATTCTCGGCAAAGTTAAAGGCGACGAAGTAACCGTTAAGACTCCGGGCGGCGAAGCAAAATATATTATCAGAGATATCAAAGCCGCAGCAAATTAAATAATAAGGCAGTTTAAATTTACTGTTACGCAAAATCATGTTTTTACAGAGGACAGCGGCAGTTTTCCGCTGTCAACTGTATTTTAAGGAGGAATTATTAGTGAGCGAAGATAGAAACTCCCCTTCCGTTAACAATCAGGAAGAGCCCCAGCTCGACATGAGCGATCTTATGCGCGTTATGCGCTCGAAGCTTACCGCACTGCAGGAAGCGGGCCGCAATCCGTACGAAATAACAAAATACGATATAACGTTCACGTCGCAGGACATAATAAACAGATTTGACGAAATATGTGAACCTGCACACGATCCCGAGACCGGTCTTCCCGTGTCGGATAAAGTCCCCGTACCCGTATCGATCGCAGGGCGCATCATGCTGAAGCGTATTATGGGGAAAGCGAGTTTTGCGCATATTCAGGACAAATGCGGTATGATCCAGATCTACGTCAGACAGAACGAACTCGGTCAGGACAAGTATTCCGAATTCAAAACTTACGACATAGGCGATATAATCGGAGTAAAAGGTACTGCTTTCAGGACAATGAAGGGTGAGATCTCCGTTAAATGCACTGAAGTCACGCTGCTTTCAAAAGCGCTCCGTCCCCTTCCCGAAAAGCGGCACGGGCTTAAAGACGAAGACTTAAGAGCGAGGATGAGATACGTTGACCTGATCGTAAATCCGGAGGTAAAGGACGTTTTCGTAAAGCGTTCACGCATAATCTCCGCGATACGCCGGTTCCTTGACGGCCGCGAATTTCTCGAAGTGGAAACACCCGTACTTCATACAGTCGCAGGCGGTGCGGCGGCAAGGCCTTTCATCACTCACCACAACACTCTGAACCTTGATATGTACCTGAGAATTGCCCTCGAACTTTATCTTAAGAGGCTCATTGTCGGCGGTATGGACAGAGTATATGAAATCGGCCGCGTCTTCAGAAACGAAGGAATGGACACGCGTCACAATCCCGAATTCACACTGCTTGAACTTTACCAGGCGTATACTGACTTTGAAGGGATGATGGAGATCACCGAAAACCTCATACGCTACTGCGCTCATGAAGTTCTCGGCACAGGCATCGTACCGTACGGCGATCTTACTATCGACCTCGAGACCCCGTTCGCAAGGATAACGATGACCGAAGCCGTTAAGAAATTCTCCGGCGTAGATTTTTCCGAGGTCAAGACGCTCGAAGAAGCCAGGGCGCTTTGCGACAGCCGCGATATCCATTACGAACAGCGCCACGGGATCGGAGACATACTTAATCTGTTCTTCGAGGAATATTGCGAAAAGCAGCTTATCCAGCCTACTTTCGTTACACATCACCCTGTAGACATATCCCCGCTTGCAAAGAAAGACCCGAAAGATCCGAGATACACCGAGAGGTTCGAACTGTTTATCAACGGCAGCGAATTTGCCAACGCATTCTCCGAACTTAACGATCCCATCGATCAGCGCGAACGTTTTGAACGCCAGGCGGCGCTTAAAGCCGCGGGAGACGACGAAGCATGCGACGTTGACAATGATTTCCTTGACGCGCTCGAGTACGGTATGCCTCCTACGGGCGGAATGGGCATGGGTATCGACCGGCTCTGCATGCTGCTCACTAATACCACGACCATACGTGAAGTACTTCTATTCCCGACAATGAAGCCCTTAGACACACCAAAGGACAGGAACGGTGTACAGAGATCTGATGATACTGCAGCAATAGATAATACATCCGGAGAGGTTCCGGCGGTGAACGTTAGCGATCCGTCCATGCCAATCTTTGATGCGAAAAAGCCGGACTTTGCAAGCCTCGTGATCGAGCCGCTGTTTGAGGATCTGGTCGATTTCGAGACCTTCTCCAAGTCCGATTTCCGTGCCGTAAAGGTAAAGGACTGCGTCGCCGTTCCGAAGAGCAAGAAACTGCTTCAGTTCACGCTGGACGACGGAACCGGCACAAATCGTACCATTTTAAGCGGAATTCACGCCTTCTATGAGCCCGAACAGCTCATCGGAAAGACTTGTATCGCCATCACCAATCTGCCTCCGCGCAAGATGATGGGCATCGATTCCTGCGGCATGCTGATCAGTGCCGTTCATAAAGAAGGTGAAGAAGAAAAGCTTCATTTGCTGATGGTAGATCCGGGCATCCCGGCAGGCGCAAAGCTGTATTAAAAGTACGTCAAAGTGGCTGCAAGTCACTGCAAGCCCCCAAGAAGCGCACATTTTCACCAAGAGCTCCGATTCAATCCGGGGCTCTTGTCAATCCGGGAGCTTTGCGTCAAATGATAATAATACCTCTGAATATTGCCGGTTCAAAGGCAATACTTCAAAATATACCTTGAATTGCGACGATGTTAATTTACGTTGCTTGCGGCAATGAACCGATCGGGCGTACTATGACTGCGAAAGGAGGCTTTTGCCATGTTAAGTGAAAACATTAAGACAATACGAAAAGCAAAAGGCCTGTCCCAGGAAGAACTCGCAGTTAAGCTGAATGTGGTTCGTCAAACGATTTCTAAATGGGAGCAAGGCCTGTCTGTTCCGGATTCCGAGTTGCTGCTCGCGTTATCCGAAGCACTTGAAACTCCCGTCAGCACTTTGCTGGGAGAGGGAGTTGCTGAACCGGAGGCTGATGATCTGAAAGCAATATCCCAAAAGTTGGAGGTGATCAACCTTCAGCTTTCCAAAAGGCAACAGTCACGCAGGAAGATAGCCCATTGGTTTTTTATCTCAATGGCAGTTTTGATCGTTATCATCACAGGAATATTGTTTTATCTGAACAGCCCCTATTTAGGATGGAATTACAACGACACAGAAACGGCAGTTCTTGGGACTGCTTTCCATTCCATTGAATGGGTATTTGTCCGAGTTGCACCGGTCGTCTTGATTGGATCTGTCATCGGGATCATCATGACGAGGAGGAAAGACAGATAAGAAAGAAAAGCAGCGTTCTATTCCCCGTCCTTCTGTCAGATTGTTAGCGGTCTGTATGTCCGGATGAAGCCAATCAAAAGACATACCGCCGCTTTTAATACGATACTATGACGCAATACTTGCCGCGATATTTTGTCGCGGCATTTTGCTCGATATATTGAATAATGAGCATGTCTGTGCTACAATATTTGATACTTATTTGAATTATCAGGAGGATTTAATTAATGAAATTACGCGCACCGTCAGTCCCGCTCATAACCGTTGACCCGTACTTTTCCGTATGGTCTGCAGCGGATAAACTTACTGAAACCGATACCGAGCACTGGTCCGGAAAACCCAATACTATTATCGGTACCGCAACGATCGACGGAACTGATTATATCTTTATGGGTAAGTCCAGCAGATCGAACGCCCTCGTAATGGAGCAGACAGCGCTTGATATTACCGCACTTTTTACCGAATATAAGTTTGAAGCAGCCGGAATCGAACTGACCGCCGAATTCTTTACTCCCCTTTTCGCGGACGATTATTATTATCTGACAAGGCCTGTCAGCTACCTTAAACTCTCTTACAGATCTCTGGACGGAAAACCGCACAAGGTCAAAGCAAAGCTCGAGGCTTCAGAAGAGCTTTGCCTCGATTACCGCGGCCAATACCAGATCGCTTCTGATTCTTTCAATATTGACGGCGTCAATTTCGCCAAGCTGGGCAGCAAAGATCAGCCTGTACTTGAAAAATCCGGTGACGATCTGCGTATCGACTGGGGCTATTTTTATATTGCCACTGAAGGCGGTAAAACTTATATCGAAGAGCAGGCTTATCCTTACAGGGAAAAGGAAAAGCACGGAGACATTTTTATGACTTTCGCCGTAGCGGAAAATACAGTCGCCAAAAGCGGCACGCTGTTCACTTTCGCATACGATGACGTTGAAAGCATTCAGTACTTCGGAGAGAATCTTAAAAGCTGGTGGAATAAGGACGGCAGCAAGATCGAAGCCGAGATCATAAAGGCCTTTAAGGATTACAAAACTGTTCGCAGAAAAGGCGCCGATTTCAGCAGAAAACTCAGAAAAGACGCGGAAAAAGCCGGAGGTGAAAAGTACGCGGAGCTTCTCGAACTGGCATACCGCCAGGTCTGTGCGGCGCATAAACTTGTGCTCGATAAAAATGGCGATATTTTATACATCTCAAAAGAATGCTTCTCCGGCGGATGTGCAGCCACTGTTGACGTTAGCTACCCTTCAGTACCGATGTTCCTGATATACAATCCCGAACTCGTACACGCAATGCTGAGGCCCGTCATACGCGTTGCCAGATCTGAATGCTGGCAATATGACTTTGCCCCTCATGACGCAGGCAGATACCCGCTCGTTAACGGGCAGGTCTACAATATGAGTAAAGGCGCTGAAGGTCAGATGCCGGTCGAAGAATGCGGAAATATGCTCGTCATGTTTGCCGCGGCCGCTATTGCTAAAAATGACGTTTCGTTCGCGTTAGAAAACATGGACCTTTTAGACAAATGGCTTCGATATTTAGAGGACAATGCCAGGGATCCCGAGAATCAGCTTTGCACCGACGATTTCGGCGGTCATCTTGCGCATAACTGCAATCTAACTTTAAAGGCTATATCAGGCATTATCGCCTACGCCCTGATCCGGAAGCTCTCAGGCGATTCCGGGAGGTGCGCTTCCCTTCTTGCGGAGGCAAAAGAGTTTGCGGAAGACTGGGCAGTTAGAGCGTCAAACGGCGACGGCAGCTACAGGCTCGCGTTCGACAAGCCCGGCACTTTTTCACTTAAATACAATATCGTCTGGGACAAGATCTTCGGCACAAACGTTATGCCGCGGAACGTGATTGAATCCGAGCTTAGATCGTACCGAAAAAGGACTATGCCTTACGGCATCCCGCTCGATAACCGTATGAAATATACAAAAGCAGACTGGCTCATCTGGACGGCAACGCTCGCCGGCACGAAAGCCGGCTTCAGAGAGATCGCAGACAAGCTCTGGATCGCGTATAATTTCACCGAAGCCCGTATCCCGATGAACGACTGGTACTGGACCGTATCCGCATATAAAGTCGGTTTCCAGCACAGAAGCGTCATGGGCGGCATATATATAAAGCTCCTCGACTACACAGGAAAATTAAAAATCAAACTCTAAAAACCAAAAGTAACTCGTTCAATACCCGATCGCTATCCCGATCAGTATGAACCCCGCTACTAAAGCCAGATTGGCCAGAAACAGCGGGGCGCTTTTTTTCACCCACTTAAAATAATCGACACCGATCATTGACAGCGAAATAAGCAGCACAGGTGACGTCGGGAAAATGACGTTCGTGTAGCCGTCGGCAAAAGTATAAAGCAGCACCATCATTGACTTCGAAAGACCGACGCTCACGACCGAAAGAATACCCATGACGAGGATCGCTTTAGCCGTTGACGATGAAATAAAAAACTCCAGCACGAGAACGATGAGATAGATGATCAGCGCCACCACGACCGGACTGTGCCCCGCCGTAAGGTTGTTGATCTGATTAACGACGGTAGGCATTATCCGCCCCTCATCAAAAATATATTTAACAGACGCGGCGACGGCAATAAATACGAGCGTCGGAAGTGCTCCGAGCAGCCCTTTCCCGAAACTGCGGAACACCTCTTTCGGTTTTGAAGTGGCAATAATTCCGGCTAAAATCCCGAAGATAAGAAAATACGCCGCAAGCACCGGCACGGTGTAATCCCTCAAAGCGCTCAGCGACGAGCACAACACAATAAGCACCAGACTCGTCAGCAAAAAAACGATATACGTTAATCTGACTTTGCGAGCTCCCTTCTCCGCACCGTTATCCCCTCCGGACGCTAAAACCGACGCCCTTATTTCCGCATCGTGAGAAAGCGTAAGGCTCTTGTCCGGATTTTTCGAGATCTTTCGCACGTAAAGGAAAATAAAACCGAGCAGCAGAAGGTACATTACAGCAAAAATTATCAGTCTGTAAAATATATGATAAAGCGGATTCACTCCTATTATTTCAGACGCTAAAAGTACTGTAAACGGATTCGTAACTGCGCTGGCAAAGCCGAAACCGCATGAAACGATGCAAATAAGAAAACCGGTAAACGAATCAAGGCCAAGCATCAGGCAGAGGGCGGCAATAACAGGAAGCATCGTCAGCATTTCCTCGAAAAGTCCGAGGAATGCGCCGAAAGCCATAAATACGAGGGCAACGACAGCGAGCAGCAGAAACCGCCTTTTTTCGAACCGTTTAGCAACTCCTCCCACGAGCAGTCTTATCCCCCCGGCGTCATTCATGACCTGAAACGCCGCAGAAATGATAAGCAAAAACAGCGACAGCATTATTAGCGTAAGCCCGTCTCCGGACGCAAATACAAGGAACGGCGCGAAGATACCTTTGAATATATTGATCCCCGACTGATCTTCACTTCTGACGTAAACCGAATAATCAGTTTCACCCTCCGCGGTCTTTCCGAATCCACCCTTCGGAATAACGTACGTGAGCACTATTGCCGCGATCATAAGGCATAAAAGCAGCACAGTAACCTGAATGAACGTTTTTTTAGAAATATTGATCAGCGCCTTTTCATTCTTTTTCATTTGCGTCATTCCTCGCCTTCATAATATCTGAGATAAGCCCCCATCTGGCGGCCTGTGATGTGTTTTCCAGCGGATAGAAATAATACAGTTCGCCTTCATAATACGTTTCAAACTCGGTACCGCACGAGAACGGGATCGCAAGCATCTTATCGGCCGGGATCGTAAACTCCACGCTGGGCGAACGGTATGTAAATCCGGACGGAGTAAATTCACACTCGCCTTCTTCTTTATATTTTTTCCTGACGTTTTTATCGAAAACCTGAGTCCGGACTTTCGCTTTAAGATCAAGCATATCAAATTCGTTCTCTTCGATCGCTCTGATCGCGGAATAATATCGGGAGATCGTTCCTTCTTCTCCCCCTATCTGCTCGTCAAATCTGTAGCGGTCGTTCAGGTGATACTGTCTGCCGCAGCAGGAGCAGGACAAGACGTTTCCCGCGCCTTTAGTCGTATATAAAGAGCCGCAGTCGATACAGCGGTAAAGCACGTTTTCGAGCCCTTTAGCTTTATTTTTCTGAGGATACACGTTGAAATCTTCCGCAGATGCGTCATGCTCCAGCGCGGAATTTATAACGTCATTGACCTCCCCGTCGGTCATGTTTTCAAATTCTTCTTTAGTGATAACGCGCCTGACCTCCATCCGGACTTCCGATCTGAACTTTTTTGCGCGCCATTTTGGCTTGGCAAAATAAGCGCCGGTAATATTGACGATGACAACGTCAACGCCTAATTTTCTGTAAAATCGGCCGCTCTGTTCGGCGATAGGATTCGTCTTTCCGTCCGGCGACAATCTGCCTTCAGGGAATATCGCTACCGGGTACCCCTTTTTCAGCATTTTCAGTATACCCGCCGGAGTTACGAAATCGTTTGTGAACAATTTTTTCGGTATCACGCCGGCCTTTTTCGGAAGCCTTCTAAGCACGGGCAAATGATAAAGATAATATTCGTTGGCAACGAACGTGGGCGGCTTTTCCGGATCAAGCTTTGATGAAAACAGCAGATCAAAAAAGCACTGGTGATTGAACAGCAGTACGTACGGCGCCTTTACGCTCTCGGGAATTCCTTTAATGATCTTAAGCTTGAACTTACCTCCTGTAAACAATTTCATAATTTTGAAGAACAGACTGTAAACAGGTGAATCCGGAGTGCCGTCGCTCTCTTTCAGGAAAAATTTATTTATGAATATAAACAGGATCGTAAATAGAAGCGCCGCGAGCAGCACGATGATCAGGAGGAGCAGCCAGAACGGAATATCATTACGTATAAACGCCTTCCCTGCCTCTCCCATCAGATTCGACGTCAAGATTGAAGGAATAACGCCGAGCGCTACGGTCAGGATATAGTTCCTGAATTTTATCTTCGTGCTGCTGCCGTAATAGCAGATCGCCCCGAACGGGATCAGAGGCATAATGAACAGCAGGAGCATAAAAAATATGATATTTTTATCGCCGCGTTTCGCAACCAGTTTATCTATCGTTTTTTTGCGTTTTTCGTACGATTCATTCTGGATCTTAAAAGTTCTTACGAGAATAAATATGATCGATGCGCCGAGGCATACTCCCAGATCGCACAGAATAAGGGCAATATAAAACGGGTAACTAAGGCCGCTCGATATCTGTATGAATTCAGCAGGTATGAACACGACGACCATCTGCAGCGCTTCTACGAGGGCAACGGTCAGGAATCCGAATACTCCTTTTGAGCGCAAAAGTTCCTTCGCCCCTTCAACGTCGTTGTTGATCTCCATTTTGATGAAGGGCACGAGTATATCCTTCAAAAAGAAAGCAAAAAGCGTAAGTGCCGCGATTGCACATAAGAGTATTATTATTTTCGAAGTCTTTTTGCTCATAAAGCTGCAAAACTCCCGTGGTAAAATATTGTCCGGGCCGTCGAATTGCTGAGGCCGATTGTTTACGGATAATTATAAATATTTGCAGGGATTTGTCAACTTGCCCGGACGAA
>JAFWQX010000050.1 GCA_017508875.1 Clostridia bacterium
CTGGACCTGCAAAGGCCTTGCCCTTAATCAGTATAAATTTGCCGGAACGCCCGCACCTGTAACCACGCCTGAGACTCAGCCTCAGACCGGCGACGCAACAGTGGCAATGTTCGCTGTTATCGCTGTTCTCGCAATGGGCGCTGCAGTTGTTTTCATGAAGAAGAAAGCTTTCTGATCGATCAAACTTTATCGATCCTGATAATTATTGCAGGGCAGCCGCACCGGGCTGCCCTTTTTGATCTTGCACAAATATTAAAGCATTTATTATCGGCTTTTGATATTTTGATATTTTTTCATGCTTTTTGAATATTTCGAATTGACAAGAGCCGCACATTACCATACAATATCCGCAGTGAGATTCGTAGCCGCTCTTAAACGCGCGGCACGCTACAGCAATAAAAAACACAGAAGGTGAAAACATGAAAAAATTTCTCACGGTTCTTTTAGTCCTCGCAATGATCTTGTCAGTGCCGGGCCTCGGCGTTTTTGCCGCGGAGGCAGACGAGACCACGTACAGAGCCACTCCCTACGCCGAAGGAGCGTCGTTTGACCCGGGCATATGGATGAACAAATTCGACGAAGACGGAAACTGCACCGGAACAAATTACGTTATTTTCAAGACAGCTGCCGATATTAAAGGCTTCGGTCTTCCAAAGGCATTCGCAGGTACAAGCCAAAACGACCAGGACGCCACGGTACGCTTTGAACTTTTCAAATTTGATACCGACGCCGAAACGACGCTAAAAGGCACTCCGGTCCATTCGGAAGAAGTGTATATGGACGGAGACTTCAACGAAGGAATGCATTTCAGGCTTGAGACTCCCGCCCCGGCCGGTCAGTATCTGTTCAGAATAACGCAGCTTACCGGAAGAGAAGAATCGGAAGGCGTTGCCCACTACTTTGTACTCCCCATCTGCGATCTCATTTACGGAGACACAAAGATAGTCTTTGACGCCGCCGGGCCGTTCTCATTTTACGTTGACTGCGAAAAGAAAGACGGAGTAACGGATTATCTTGTGGCGCTCGATGGCAACGACACGCAGGTGGACGTTCAGCCTGAGCGTACGATAATCAAGCGTTCGGGCGACAACGCACGCGAGATCAATGAATACGGAATCGTTACCCCCGTGATCCCCGACGGACAGGTCCTGTACACACTGTCTCTCGTTGCCTCCCCCACGTGGAGCAACACGAACGGCGACTCCGACTGCGAATGGCACGTACATAAATGGACAGGCGATTACGATGAGAGTGTAGAAGGAAGAACCGTTGCCAGCGGCGAAGAGATCGATCATGCTGATAACTCGAATCTGACACTCAAATTCGGCACCGCGCTCCGCTACGGAAACAGATACCTGATCGTCATCGAAAAAACAAATTCTGGTAAGATCGGCTACTGGCAGGGCGAAGATGAGTGGCCGGAAGGCTGGGAATTTTATGATTTCGGAAGCGAGCTTGATGTCAGCCCGTCGATCAAAGGCCAGTACGCACTCGTAGGCGACCTCGGCCCCGAGCCCACTGAAGAGCCCACGAAAGAACCTACTGAAGTGCCTCCGACGGACGTTCCTACCGAAGTTCCCGTGACAGACGTTCCTGTCGCGACAGACGCCCCGAAGCCCACTGACGTTCCGGATAAGACCGATGCGCCTAACGTTACGGACAATGCTCCGAAGACGACCGGCGGTTCTTCCGATAAAAACAACGAAAAGAAGGACAGCAAGGGCGGCAATAACATCGTTCCGATCATCGTTATCGCCGCATGCGCAGTCGTGGTCATCGGAAGCGTGATCGCTATTATAGCGGCAAAAAAGAAGAAGAAATAACAGACCCTTTTCCGGCACGCGCTGAGCCCGGAGCTCATCCGGAGCACCGGCACGGCCAGCGGCAAAAGTGACGTAAAGCACCGCCCGTTCCTCATTGACATAGAGCTCCGGGCGGTATTTTTATATTCAAAACAGCTTCACTTTTTATACGAAATTTTTAAAGAGATTCCTAAACGTGCAAGCGGATCAGTTAATTCGGCAGGACAATATCTGTCGAGTCTGAAAAGCTTCCAAGCGCCGTACGATCGGTAACAGATTCAGTATTTCGATGACAGCTGTGACGGCAATGACAGCTGTGACGGCAGCGACAACTGTGACAGCAGATTCTCGGTATCAGATATGAGAGAACTCTCACACGGACCTGATGGTAGTGTTACCTTAGTGAAAAATATGAAAGGAGCAACTGAGAAAAATCGTTACCCTCTCCACTAATACTTTTCCATACCACTCCAATAAAGATGTGCATGGATTTTTTAAGATTTTTACTTTTTCCTTTTCTTCTTCAACCGGCCGCTTCTCCGAGAGGGGCGCCCCTCCCGGAGAAGCCAGTTCAAACTCCAACATGGTATCGCAAACATAAATTTACACACAAATATGGACTTGACTGAATACTGGAATCGCGCCGTGTCATCCACTAATATCGCACAAATTCGTATCCACTATATTGACTACGTTACATCTCCGTCCCAAATATCAAATGAACGAATCCCAATTGACGATTCTTCGTACGGAATAATATGCCACTCTTTCATTTTTAGAATACCATCCACCTTACTGAAGAAGGAGACGACTACATTGTGATCATTTAAAGGGCTATAGGATATTGCATCTATCGACGACAAATAATAAGACGTGACGGTTTGAGGGAATAATTTCAAAAACTCTTCATACGATTGTCCAACAAACAATTTAGCTGTTAGTGCAAGACCGGGAAATTTATCAAAATACACACTCCCCCCATAAGCCAAATATGCTTTATTATAGTTAATTTCCGCCTCGTTACCAAGTATACAATCGAGAAAGACAAGAAAATAACCACCTTCCTCAACCGAATAGACTATATAAGTACGACTAGTATCGCCACTTCGCAAATGCTCTACAGGAAAAGTCGAGTCAATTTCTTCTAAAGATATCATATCGCCGTTGTCATTTACATAAATATTGCCAGAATCTTGTTTTTCGAAGAAACTCTCTAAATCACTCAAATGATACCTCGTCTCATTCCTATTTATTGGGTTTTCGTCAGTTGTAAAACCCATTTCAGTTATTATTTTTTCAAAAAGATGCATATTACCTTTCCTTTCATTATTTATGTTCGTGCACGATGATGTCAACATTATTATCAATAAGATTAGAAGAATAACACGGTTTTTCATTATTATCACTCCTTGTCCCATCCAATTCGAACAGCGAAAAACAAGGGACCATCGTCGCGATGATAATATATAAAAGGTACCACCCCTACTATTCCATCTCGTACACCAATTGGATGCCACGTATCTTGCATAACAAGACTTTCATCAATCAATACCCCTTCAAAATTAGAGTCATGACCCGACTTATTATACCAACCCCGATCAGTTTGTCTTATAAAATGATAATCAGTTGGGCCACACATCATTGCCACTCTATACCAACCTTCTTCTATGAAAGAATCTGCATGTTCAAGGCGAATGCAGTTCTTTTCCCCGCCCAAATCTGACTGTACGGCGAGAAATGTTTTTTCTACATCATCACCTACATGGTAATTGCTGGGATCTGTTACTATTTGTTTACCTATTGCATTGCCATAGCAGTTATATGTTTCAGATTTAGCAACTGATATATCTAAATCCGGAGCGCTTGCTAAATCTTCTCTTACTTTGCTCGGAGACGAACAACTCGACAGTGTCAGACAGCCTGCACCGATTATGAGTACAAGTATGACGAACCCAATTACACTGTGCCCATCAGAATCTATACAGTTCACCGGATCATTCTCGCAATACGCAAACAAATTGCACCCAAGCGGACCATCATTAGTGTTCAACTGCGAATCTGCATTGATAAATCTGCCCATTGTAGGGTCATAATATCGACTTTGTAGATAGTAGAAACCTGTTTCGTTGTCGTAGTAATACCCGCGGTATCTGATTGGGTTAATATAACCAATACTTGTGGTGTTATTGGTTATGTCTGTGCCGCTGCCGTTTTTGATGGAAACCAGTTTGCCCCAGGTGTCATAGGTGTACGCTGCAACGACGCTCCCGGAATTATTGACAATATGCGTTACATCACCCTGTGCGTTGCGAATATACTTGTAATAGGTTGCCGTTCCTCCGTTTTGCGAATAAGCAAACCCGCATATCCTTCCGACCGCGTCGTAATCGTAAACAATCTCATACGACCCGTTTTCA
>JAFWQX010000051.1 GCA_017508875.1 Clostridia bacterium
AAGGGCGCCGCATCAGGGCGGCGTAATATTAGCACCTATGCAGGATCAATATGCGCGCTTCTTCGCGAAAACCACAGCAGCACCAAGCGCGAGCACGGCGAAGACGGCGATCATTGTGACCGAAACATCGCCGGTCTGAGGCTGGGGCTCAGGCTCGCCAGTCACAGGCTGCTCGGGAGCCTTAAGAGAAACGTTAGCAGGATTGGCAACGAAATAATTGTCCATCGTCTCACCGATCACTGCAAGGTTAAACGCTTCGCCGGAGAAAGCGAATTTAGACGAATCAGGCGTCCTGATATCGGGAAGAGGAAGCACGAGATAAGGTGACTTTCCGTTGTCATCAACAAAATCGGCGTTGGTGACGGTGAATCTCACAACGTACGTACCGGCCGGGAAGGCTTCGTCAAACTCCATCTTGAAAACAGGGTTATTGTCGGCAACGGACGTTACAGTCGTGCTCTTTAAAGGCGACTGCGAGAAAGTTGTTTCTGCATCAGTCTTATATTCGAACAGCTCGGCAGTCCAGGTAGCCTCGGGACCGGTCGGATTCTCGCCCTGAGCTCTGGAAGCCCAGTAGATACCAAGCGCGATGCCTTTAAGACCTCCCGCGGTCGTGAAAGCGACGCTTGCGGTATTATCGGCGCCCTTGACCCACGTACCGATCGCAGCGCCTTCGCCGATCTGCAAGGTAGAATACGTTACGGCAGGCGTCACAGGTTGCTGGGAATCCCCTTTCGAGGCGTATTTAGCAGAAATTCTGGGATAGAATCCGACGGATTCACCGCCCGCAAAAGCCTCGGTAATATAATTGGAGAAATTGGCCCCGTAGAATCCGACCGAACCGGTGTTCGTAGCAGTAAAGAGGGCAAGCACTTCTCCTGCGGCTACTCTGTTATTAAGAGCAAAAACGGCATCTGTGTTGTCAACGTCGCCAACTACTTCGGCGCCGGCAAGTACGTTTCCTGCGACGGTGGTGTCATAATCAGTGTTCCAGGCGTAAAGCTCGACCTTCATGTCATTGTTCTCTTTTTCGGTCCAGGTAGGCGAACGGAGCGCGGTCAGCGAAACAAGCTCCTTGCCCGCGGGAACGGTAAATCTCACGCCGATCGGAGCGTCGTTGACCTTTCTTGCACCTGCGTCCTGATTATCCGCAAAAACGCATTCTTCAATTTCTTCAACACCTTCGGTGCCGGGAAGTCTTGCAAAATATTTGTCGAGAGACGAATCTTTCACAAAATTCACCGAAAATCCGAACGTGATGCTGCTGAATCCGATGCGTACTTCAGAATAAGTGCAGTTCGTTTCCGGAAGGACAAAGTAGCGGGTAAGCCCGTCGTCTTCACTTACAACGCTGAAACTTATTGCGTAGCTTCCCTTTTCATAATTTTTACCGAGGTCAAATTCCAGCGGCGCGTTCTGATCTTTATCCGTAGTAAATTGTTTCGAATAAAGTGCGGTACCTGCGATCGACGTGGCATAATCGGTATCAAATTTGAAAACGTCAAAGCGAACGGTTATGTCGCCCCTGCCGCTGTTGGCCGGGTTGCTGGACCAGTACCTTGGGATCGAGATCTTGTTGAACGCTGACGCCGCGTTAAAGTATGCGCCCTGGTTAGGAACGCGATCCGAGCTCGGCCCGATCCTTTCGGCAGGAACGGACAATGCGGCGGAATAGGTGTTTACTTCAACGTAATCTTCTTCGGCGTTTACCGCAATAGTGCCTGCGCAGAGCGACAGCAGCAACATCATGCTGAGCAGTACGGCAATGCTTTTTTTCATGATAAATCCTCCTTGATTCTATGAATTTTCTTTCTTTTCTGCAGCTTTTTTATCTGCATTGTCCTTCTTCCTTTTCACGATCGCTGCGGCAGCCACGGCGCCTGCTCCGACCGCGGCAGCACCTGCGATAGCGCCGATCTGGAGCGCCAGCTTCGACGGTCCCTTTTCCGGTTCGCCGGTCGCGACAGCTCCGGTAGTGTCGTAGCAGAACTTGAACCTGCCGCCGGGGGCAACGTCTCCGGACACGTAAAAGTCCATAATGTCTCCGGAGAATTTGCTGTACTCGGTGCGGCCCGAACCGGCATCCACGCCGTTGTCGTCAACGTCATGTACGTTGTCCGTCCACGCAAAATTCACTGTAAATTCGTCATTGCCGATCCCCAGATCTGCCTTGCGGATCTTCACTGTCATGAACCGCCCGTCGACTTCGTACTCGCAGTCGGCAACTTTTTCGGAAGCGTATCCGTCCCCCGTGAACTTCTCCAGCACGACCTTATCGGCGGAAGCAGGAGTCTTATTCACGACGTAATTGAACGTGTTCCAGCCATGATCCCCGGGCACGCAGTCGATAAGCAGATTCATCCAGAGCTTATCCGTATAAGGCGTGATATTGTCGTTACATTCCACGTGGAAGTACAGGAACTCATCGTCGCGCGAAATCTTAGCGCCTATTATGTCGTTGCGGCCGGAGCGGTCAACGTAATTTACGTTCCCGAATCCGAGCGCGTCGCGGTCACCGGTATTGCCGATGTACGCCGCATAATAAGGCTGGACGCTTTCCCACTGCGCCTCTCCCCCGCCGAGTACGATCGTTTTCGCTTCGCCCGGCTTCGGTATCGGATGCGCGCCCTTGTAGCGGCGCACGAAATTCACAAGCTGGTAATAATAATTGTCCTTAAGAGCACCGCGCGAAGGTTCCAGATCGCGGCTGAACGCATCGTTGAACTCGTCCGGGAACGCATTTTTAACGCCCTGCCATTCCTGCACGCGCCCCACGTTCCACTCGTTCCAGCCGGTGATGAATATGACGCGCGGGTCAACTTTCAGCGCATATTCGAACTGTTCTTCAAAATTGTACCCCCAGAGCGCTCCGTCCGGATCGTCAATATGCGCAAGATCAGACGTGTACGCACGTCCGGCACAGTTCTCGCCGTTCATTGCCGTCATCTTATTCGTCACGTAGTTGTGGTTCTGGGCAACGCCTACGGTGATCTGCTCCGGCTTTTTCTTTTTCTCATCCTCCGTGTTCTTGTAGTAGATTGCCTGCGGATACATCGACAGCCAGCCCCATGCGCCGTATTCCATCTTATCCGGACCGCAAATATAATAAGGCAGATTTTTCCGGATAGTGAAGAAATCAAGCATATTGCTTTCTACGTCGCCGGTCCGGTCGATTCCCCATACCTGCGCCATCAGCATCGGTTTTCCGTCCCAGTAGAACCAGAGCGGCTGGTACGCGTTTTTGGTGTAGATGTTATTGAACAGCGAGCGCATCTGGATGTACGCATTCGTCGTGCCGTTAAACGGCAGCATATATGAGACTTTAGGCGTCTTAACGCCGTCGTTCATTGCCTTCGTCCATGCCTCGTAGACCGCCAGGTATTGTTCGCGGTACGTGCGTATGCTGTTGGTATTGTCAGTGAAGATCGTATCTACGCCCGCGTTCGCCAGAAGCTCGCCCTGGCGCCTGATCACCCACTGGTCGTTCGAGAGATAGTAGCCGTATACAGGCTCGTTCCAGAAGTATCTCGCACCGGGGTTCCAGACGGGATGGTTGTAATTGTAGAGCGCCTCCGGATGCTCCTCGATCGCCTTCTGGGCATTGGCCGCGGGAGAACCTCCGCTGATATTCCAGGTCCAGTAGAACATCGCCACCGTTTTATCGCTGCGGACAGGTCCGACGTCTTTATACGTGAGCGATTCGCGTCCGAGTGCGTCTGTGAACACCCACGTATCGGGCAGCACTTCGTGCGTATATATAAGGCTGTCTTCGGGTATAGCGTATTCTTCGGGCGGCGTGTATCGCGTTGTGTACGCCTGCGGCGCACATTTAGTAAACGGCTTTTCCGGTTTAGCTCCGGCGAACATCACCTGCAGCTTGAGGTTAAGTTTGTTTTCCATGCCGTTTTCGTAACAAATTCCGTACGTGGGATCGTACTGTTCCCAGTTTATGCATTTGCAGCCGATCTGCCCCGCCGTTTCATGGACCAGGAAAAGGTACTCTCCTGCGCTCTGAGGATCGTCCGGGAACGTGATCTGGCACGTGGCTCCGTTTTTAACCGTGTCGTAATATTTGGTGGCAAGAGGCTCTGAGGCGACGGTCGTTTCAAAATCCCTGTTCCAGCGGTACAAGGACAATCTCGCGCTGCACCGTTCGAGGCCGATCGTTCGCATTTCGTACGAAAAACCTATGATCGGTTCAGTCACGTTAAGGCGCATTCCGAGAGATCCTGTTCCGGGGTCAACGCCGTCGAGCCACGTCTCGGGAGCGCTTGTGTTGTACGCCGCCACTGCTGCTCTGGCATACACGTTTGACGCAGTTCCGGAAAGCGACGCGAGCGCGAGCGGCAGTCCCACCAGGCTCATGATCAATATGTGCTTTTTGCGTCGAAAAAATCCGTTCATATCTTTCTCCTGCTTATTTTTTCTTTTTAAGAATCAGTGCTGCGGCTATTCCCGCGATGACCAGCACGCCTGCGATGATACCGATCAACGCGCCCGTCGGAAGTCCTTTTCCGCCGGACTGCGACGCCTTCTGAGTAGGCTTCGGAGCTGAAGTCGGAGCGGCGGTGGCATTTTCCGTAGGAGCCTCGGTCGGTTTTTCAGTCGGAACCTCTGTAGGAGCTGCGGTCGGAACCTCTGTAGCCTCCGGTCCGTTCTTATAATTCACGGTCCATATCGCACGCTCGCCGTTGGCCAGGCGCACGTACGCCGTAACGGTGTGATCGCCTTCAGCGATCGGAACCATGATCTCATACCTTGCCGCATAAGCGTCTGTCCCGACGTTCTCTTTCGCAGCGTTCTTTACTTCGTTCTCAGCCGCCTTCGCAAACTCGCCGTAAACGATATTGCCGCCGTCAACCTTATACCCGAATACGGGTGTTGAAATGTTGCTCGCGTACCAGCCCCAGATCCTGAGCTCTTTTCCGGTAAGGTCTGTAAGATCGATATCGGTGACCTCGTCGTTGCCCCCGGCCTTCGCCTTATCCGCGCCGTCCACGGTCAACTGATCTCTTGATACGAATTCTTTAACTTCG
>JAFWQX010000052.1 GCA_017508875.1 Clostridia bacterium
AAGTGTATGAGACCGATATCGTGACCGTTATGATTGCCCCGGGCGAAAGCGTTGAGTTTACTCCTGCAGAATGACAGGCGGCCGAAGGGCGAGCCGGACAAAGGATGAATAGAATTGAATTGTTATAAATGCATCTAAATTGATCGCTACAGTCAAAAAAAGCAACTGCGAGGGTGCTTTTTTTGTGCCGCAAGTCCACGATCTCCAAAGAATTAAATGAATCATCTTTTTCATCGTTCGAGCCGATATAAAGTTGCTATTTTTATGAATATTGACCTGCTTATACTAAACTATAAGTTGTAAAAATCAACCAAATTGCAACAATACGTCTATTGTTTTAGCGAAAGATCACTGGTATTATTATGTCAGAACGAGCGCACGTTACTTTTCACGAGGAGTGGTAAAAATGGAATTCAGCTTTGGAAAGAAACTAAAAGAGCTGCGACTCGCTAAAGACGTCACGCAGGACGAACTGGCAAAGCATCTGCAGATATCGCCCCAGGCGATCAGCAAATGGGAGCGGGAAACGGGATACCCGGATATAATGATGTTGCCGCGCATAGCCGCGTTTTTCGACGTATCCGTTGACGAGCTGCTTGGCACCGGGGAAGAGATCCGGCGCGGAAAGATCGAAAAATGGTCAAAAGAATCCTTCGAATATTGTCACACGGGACAGATCGCCAAGAATTACGAGCTTTGGAAAAGCGCGTATAATGAGTATCCCAACGATCAGGAAGTCATTGTCAACTATATGTATGCTTTATCCAGCTACAGACACGTTGTCAACGACGCGTCGATCGCGGAGAAAGCCGTCGAACTTGGCGAATTTCTGCTTCAGAAATCGCCAGACACAGATAAACGCGATTCTGCCAGACAGGTACTGGTCATTCTGAACAGAGAACTGGGCAACAAAGCGAAAGCCCGAGAATACGCGGAAGCGGCGACCGATATGATCACAAGCAGGAATTTTCTGCTTAATCACGTTCTTGAGGGAGAAGAGCTGATAGAACACAGTCAGTTGCTTACAATGGAATTAATAACCCACGCGGCGGACGAGATCAACTATTTCCTCGCCGATAATTATCCGCACAATGAAGCGATCGAGATCTGGAAATACGTTATCGGGCTGTACAAAGGGCTGTTTCACCGGGGCGATCTGGGCTTTTACAATTTGCGGATGAGCGAATTATCCGGCAGGCTTTCACGAAGATATGCGATGGCTGGAGAGCGGGAACTGTGCCTTGAAGAACTGAAGCATTCGGTCGAGTATATTAAGGCCTTCGAAGAATGGGCAAAGGGGAGCGAGATCGAAAAGCACACGTCTCCCTTGCTGAACCGAATCGATATGGACCGCAATTACACGGTGAGCACAGACAAGAAAATGAGCTATTACACGCTCAAGGACCTTGACCGCCCTGTTTACGATCCGTACCGCGAAGATAAGGAATTCATCCGCATCAGGAATGAGCTTGAAGCCGATCTTTTTTGATCATACACCTAAAGGTGTGTAGTCTAAAAAGATCGGATAGGCCTTTTCGCATAGGTAGTATGGATTCGAATAGTCACCGTTGTTGCATATTGTCAAGTTACAGGTCATAATACGTGTGATATAATCTCCCGCGAAAGGAGGTTGGATTATGACCATCGGCGAGTCAATAAGAACAAACAGGAACCGTTGCGGCCTGACTCAACAGCAGCTGGCGGACAAGCTGTTTGTTACCCACGAACTCATATCGAAGTGGGAAAACGGCGGCAGGATACCGGACTACAGAAGCATCCAGGCCATGGCAGGAATTTTCGGGATCACCGAAGATGAATTGACCGAATCGGGCAGCAGAACTATTGACGAGCTCCGGCCATGCCTTCCGGAGGGCATGACAAGCGACGCACTTGCTGAGATCATAAACGAATTCCTTGAGACATTGACCGAGCGGGACCGCAATATTTTCGTGATGCGCTACTACTTCTTCGAAGACACGGGAACAATTGCCGGCAGGATCGGGATCAGCGGCGGAAGCGTTCGAATGCAGCTTACGCGCATACGTTTCCGTCTCAAATCATTTATCGGGAGGAATAACGATGAAAAACAGTGAATTATATGACGCACTCAGCAAGATCGATGATAAATATGTGGAAAACGCGGAGAATCTGCGTAAAAACACACTCTCTGAAACAAAACCGGGGCCAAGGAACGTTCACGGGAGGATCAATACGAGGGCAATGACAGCGATTGCTGCCGCAGTGATTGCCGCTGTATTCGTGATGTCAGCTGTGGCGGTATTGACCACGTCGATCCGCCGGAAGAATGCCGCTTCTTCGCCGGATGCCACAGGAGAGCCTATCGTTGTCCAGCCGCCTGTCATTACAGGTGACAACAGAGATCTGGTTTTGGCTGCATTGGCCGATTTTAACTATGCTGTTGAAACGAAACCCGGTTTTTTGCGGTTCGGCGCAGTCGGGCTTGAGGAAAACAACTGCTTCGAAAAGAATAGCCCGATAACCGTCACTTTGGTGATTTTTAGCGAAAATTACGGTAATTTTCCTGATTACGATCTGGAATTCGTTGATCCTGAGAACATTTCTTCGCTTGTCTATAACAAATATGATGTGGAAGGGCATCAGTGTTTTGACGTAACTTTTTATGCGTCGCCGAATAAGAACGGAAGCGTCCGCGTGAGACTTATCCCTTCAGACGGGCGGGAACATTATTTGTTCGGAAACTGCAATATTTATACGGCCAATTCGGCAGAAAAAATATTTATCAGTACTGTGAGCATGGAGACGGCAATGTCACTGGCGGGCCAGAAGATCATTGACCGGGGCGACTCATACGGAGGAGTTTTCAGACCTGGGACGGATGGCAATGATTCAGGTATCGTCCGTATTACCGGTTCAGTGTCTTATTTGGATGATGCAGGTG
>JAFWQX010000053.1 GCA_017508875.1 Clostridia bacterium
AAAAGGAGGAATGCGGCCGTGCGACCCACCTTACCAATACGGCCGCAATTGAAAAAAGACATAGTTGCGGCCGTGCAAATTGCTCATCGATACGGCCGCAAAAGGGGAAAAGGAGAAATGCGGCCGTGCGACCTTCCTCGCCAATACGGCCGCAATTGAAAAAAGACAGAGCTGCGGCCGTGCAAATTGCTCATCGATACGGCCGCAAATAGGAAAAAGGAGAAATGCGGCCGTGTGACTTGCCTCACCGATACGGCCGCAATTGGAAAAAGACAGAGCTGCGGCCGTGCAATTTGCCCTTCGAATTCGGCTGCAAAAAGCGCGCCGCCGGTCAGATCGGCAGAACCGCACCGGATCATCAAAGCTTTGATTTTTCAATAATAAACTGAGTAAATCGCTCCCTGGCCTCCGGCGTAAAACCGCCGTGCGTGCAGCCATCCATATGAATATATTCGACCTGCCTGCCGCTCCCACGGAGGGCCTCGACGTAGCGGTCAATTTCCTCAACAGGGAACAGTTCGTCTTCGCAGTCTGCCATGATCAGGTACGGGACGTCGGGCATTTCAGATATATGAGCTGCGGGCGAGATCGACGCGAGCGCCGCGCCGAGGGGCATGTCGTAGGCGGCAACCGCGCTAAGGAACGTGCGCGGGAACGCGGCTTGAACGGACATTGCCGCGGTCGCGTCGAGCGCGGGGCAGGTCACGGCGCAGGCGGTGACGCGGTGAGTGGTGTGCAGGGTGTAGATGAGCCCGCCGAGACCGCCCATGCTGCCCCCCGTTGCGATGAGGGGGGAGGAGGGGGGCAGGCCGCAGCGCGACCTTATGGCGGAGACCGTGAGGTCGCAGATCCTCACGGCACCAATGTTCATCCAGCTCCAGGGGCCGGGGAAAACGTACGCAAGCACAAGACCTTCACGTGCAAGCGCTTCGGCGTAATTGCCCGAATACGGACCCAGGTCGACAGAGCCTCCGAGGCACGAACCGCCGCCCAGTCCGGGAAATTCAAGCACAATGCCGCGCGGCTGCGTTGTGAGCAGGTCAAGATTCGTATTGCAGAAGCAAGATAAGTTGTCAGCATTGATGTATTCAGAATCGGATTCGTAGATCGGTACTTTCATTTTTCCATCCTTTTTTAGTTCGCGGCGAGCCTCGGCGTTTTCGCGTGTCACTGCTGTACGGGGCTCTCAAGCCATTCGAAGTATTCGTTTATTATTGAGGCGATCGCGGCGGGGTCTTCTGTTTTGCATATCCGGTCGCGCACGGACGCGGAGCCGCGCAGCCCTTTAAGGTACCAGATGGCGTGCTTTCTGAATTCAGACGCGGCAGTCTGGCTGCCCTTAAATTCGCGCAGAAGGTCGAGGTGCTCCTTAATGACCGAAAAACGCTCGCTGTTGTCCGGCGCCCCGCCCGAACCGCTCAAAATACGGAAAATCCACGGATTGCCCATTGACGCGCGGCCGATCATTAACCCGTCCGCCCCGCTGGCAAGCATTGCCGCACCTGCACTTTTGCGGTCGGCAACGTCGCCGCTAAGTATTACCGGGATCTTAACTGCGGCTTTAACTCTGGCAACGCAGCTCCAGTCCGAGTGCCCCGAATAGTATTCTTCTCTGAAACGCCCGTGAACCGTCACGGCAGAGGCGCCTCCCCGCTCGGCGGCAAGCGCACATTCCACAGCCGTTTCGCGCCCGGAGTCAAAACCTCTTCTCAACTTAACGGTAACCGGGACGTCAACCGCATTTACGACGGCGTCAACGATTTTTTCTACCAGTTCCGGGTCGCGCATGAGTGCGCTGCCTTCGCCATTGCCCGTGATCTTTCTCATCGGGCAACCCATATTTATATCTATCAGCGGAAATCCCATGTCTGCAAATATCTTTGCCGCTTCCGCCATTATTGCCGGCTCCGACCCGAACAGCTGTACCCCCGCGGGCTGTTCTTCCGGTTCGGTTTGGGCAAGTTCAAAACTGTTTTTGCTTTTGTAGTGTACTCCTTTTGCGCTGATCATTTCGGTATACGCAAATCCCGCCCCCTGAGCCTTGCACAGCAGCCTGAACGGCAGATCCGTGACACCTGCCATCGGGGCAAGAAAAATATTGTTTTTGAATTCGAGGTTTCCTATTTTCAGCAATTACCAAAACTCTCCTCTGAGTAGACAATAGCGAAACGGGGGACAGAGACCCGTTTCATTTGCAGCGCACGGCGATTTTACGCCAAATCAGGCCGGATTTCAAGGCTTTGGGCGTTGTGGAACGGGGGACAGGCACCGGTTCGGGGGCGCTGATGGTCAGATCGCGGAGGAGAGCGCGGGCAATATTACCGGATATTTCCGAATTTTTCCGGAAGTTTACCGGGATTTTCCGCGATTCTACCCGGAGTAGAGCGTTGACAAACGGGTATCTGTCCCCCGTTCAACGCCCCGTTTAACGCCGTTGCCTGGAGGCCTTGACTATGGTATAATAGGCCCGAACCACCGAAAGAAGGGGAATAAACATGAAAAATCAATCGAAACATACAAAAACCCACAAAATCACCGCGGCAATGCTTGCCATCGTATTGACCGCCGCGACCCTGCTTGCAGCCTGCGCGCCTGCACAGCAAAACGGCGGCGAAGCCACGAATCAGCCGGGCGGGAACGGCACCGCTCAGCCCGCGGAAAATACAGGAGAACCGGCCGCCCCCACAGACGAACCCAAAGACGAAATCGACATGAAAAACTACCCGCTGTTCGTTGACCCCGACAAAGCGGAATACGCCTTCGGAGAAAAGGGCAAAGGTAAGGTCTGGAACAACGACCCGGTCTACCAGCCCTACTGGCTCGGCAACATAATATACCAGGAAACCGTCATGTGCATTGACGACGGCAAAGAAATCTCCGGCCTCCTCCAGTACGCCCCCGTAAAGATCCTGTCCGTTCGCAACGACACGTACACCAAAGAATACGTCGAAGGCACCGACTACACCGTAAGCGGCAACAAAATAATATTGCCCCCCGGAACCAGCTGCCCGTACCTCACCGAAGACAACCTCCACGGCAAAAACATGCCGAAACCCTACAGAGCCGTAAGCTCACTCACGGCAGTTGCCAACACCGACACCGATTACTATATGTGGACTGACAGCATCTTCTTCACCGAAGGCTCACTCATCCACGGCCACCAGATCAGCGTAAGCTACGTCTACGACATCAAAGACGTCGACACGTCGGTCTTCGCGCAGTACGGCAGCGCCGCGCCGAAATTCCTGGCGAAACTCAAAGCCGGCGAGAACGTCGTCATCTCCATCACAGGCGACAGCGTGACCGCAGGATGCTCAGCCTCGAGCTTTTTCGGACGCCAGCCGATGATGCCCCAGTTCCCGACGCTCCTTAATTACGCCCTTACTAAAGAGTACGATGTCAAAGTCTCCGTCCGCAACTACGCGGTAGGCGGGACAACGTCGAACGAAGCGGTGTCAACTAAAGTAGCCGATAAGCTCATCAAGGCCAAGTCCGATCTCGTGCTGATCCATTTCGGTATCAACGATTCCGGCGGCCTTACCGCCTCGCAGCTGAAGGCAAACATAAAGAAAGTCGTTGACGCTACGCGCGAATCACTTCCCGAGTGCGAATTCCTGTTCATTAAATGCTTCCCCGCAAACCCCGTGCTCTACTCCGACTCGAAATTCAAAAGCTACTGGAAGGCCGTCGACGAACTTGCCGCCGAATACGACTGCTTCTACTCGCTCGATCTGTACACTCCCGGCCAGGAGATGCTGAAAACAAAGAAGTATCTCGACGTCACGGGCAACGGCATCAACCACCCGAACGATTTTATTGTCCGCTTCTACGCGATGAATCTGGTCAATCTGTTCGTGGATTACAAAAAGTGACGGATTATTCGTTCGAGATTGCTTAGAGTTTTCGTTCGAAGCAGCTATTCGCCGCCTGTCCCTTTTATTGCTCATTTTTCTTCGGAGGTTTGTGAGGAGTGGCACACGATTTCGAATTTGGGCAATTTGTGTGCCAAAAATTTTTCATTTTTTTATGGAAATATAGGAGGAGTGGCACACGATCTCCAATTTGGGCGATTTGTGTGCCAAAAATTTCTCATTTTTTCCTTCTAAAATTTCCGGAGGCAGAGCCGGCCTGGCACACAAAACCCGAAAAAGCCGATTTGTGTGCCAAAGTTGACCGCGACTGACTTGAGAGACAGCGCCCGGCTGGCACACAAAACCCGAAAAAGCCGATTTGTGTGCCAAAGTTGACCGACCGTGAAGTAAAAGACAGCGCCGCAGAAAACAGACTTTAAAATATTTGAGGAATTGCCACCGTAATAAACCTTGCGGCCGGCAAAATCAAGCCGGAGCATCCTCAATTGTCTAAAAAAATCACGGAACCAGGAAAAAATTGCCGGCCAAATAGCACTTGACATAAATACCGAAAAGATGTTACAATGCTAACGATCAATTTTTCATGCTAATGAAAGAGTGGGAAACCCCCACTCTTTTGTTTTGAAAAAACGGTCGCGGCAATAAAAGAAAGGAGCTGGATCTGGTGGATATTCCGGAACGCGTAAAGCAGATAGCCGAACCGAAAGCCGAAGAACTGGGACTGGAACTGATCGACTGCGAATACAAAAAAGAAGGCGGACGCAGAGTATTAAGACTGTACATCGATAAAAAAGGCGGCGTAGGACTTGACGACTGCGAAGCCGTAAGCAGAAGCGTAGAACCGGTACTCGACAGCGAAGACTTCATTGACGAAGCGTACACGTTCGAAGTATCATCGCCCGGACTTGACCGCCCGCTCAAAACAGACAGAGACTTTGTCCGCTACGAAGGCGAAGACGTGGAAGTCGGACTGTATGCCGCAATAGACGGGAAGAAGAAATTCACAGGAAAACTAATAGGAAGAAAAGACGGCGTCGTATCGATCGACTGCGGCGGACAGACGCTCGAATTTCAGCAAAAAGACATCTCAAAAGTAAAACGCACGATTGTCTGGTAACCATCCGGTACGATCAGACAATTTCTAAAATCAGAGGAGGATAAAAAAGATGAGCGAACTGTATGATGCTCTTGTGGCATTGGCAAAAGAAAAAGGGATAAAGGAAGAGGTAATAATTCAGGCTATCGAAGAGGCTCTCAGCACCGCGTACGGAAAGAGCGAGACCGGGATGAACACGCGCGTCGAATTCAACAACGGCGACATAAGGATCTACGCCGAAAAGACGGTCGTGGAAAACGTCACTGACCCGAAAACCGAATTCTCGCTTGAAGAAGCCAGAAAGATCGACCCCGAATTCGCGGTCGGAGACATAGCCGAAGAAGACGTCACCCACACCGATTTCGAGAAGGTCAATATCGGCCGCCTGATCGCGCAGAAGGGTAAGCAGCTCATAGTTCAGAAGCTCAGAGAAGAAGAGAGAAAGAACGTATTCAGCGAATATAAAGCAAAAGAAGGAGAACTTGTCACCGGTACGATACAGCGCATCGAGACGAAAGAAAACCGCGACGGAACGAAAGAAAGGATCATACACGTTGACCTCGGGCGGATCGAAGGCATCATGCTCCCCTCCGAGCAGATCGTCGGAGAACAGTACAGACTCAATGAACGCATCAAAGCATACGTCGTAGAGACCAGAGAAAAGAGCTTCAAGAGCAAAGACCCGTGCGTCATGATCTCGAGAACACATCCGAACCTTGTCAGAAGACTCTGCGAGATGGAGATCCCCGAGATCGGAAACGGTATCGTGGAGATAATGAACATCGCCAGAGAGCCCGGATCGCGCACAAAGATCGCCGTCCGCTCCAACGACGAGAACATCGAGCCTGTAGGCGCGTGCGTAGGACAGAAGGGAACGAGGATACAGACTATCGTTGACGAACTCCGCGGCGAACGCATCGATATCGTAAAATGGAGCCCCGATCCGGAGGAATTTATTGCCGCCAGCTTAAGTCCCGCAAGAGTGCTCAACGTATTCATGGACTACGTGCCTTCGGAAAAAGGCGATAAGCAGATTCCGGTGGGTACGGTCATCGTAGAAGACAGACAGCTTTCGCTTGCCATCGGGCGCGAAGGACAGAACGTGCGTCTGGCTGCGAAACTGACGGACTGCAAGATAGATATTAAGAGCGAATCCCAGCTCAAAAATTCAGTTGCAGAAGAACTGTTCCGCGCGGGTCTTTCGGAAGATATGGCAATAGGCGAGCAGACGGACGAAGCTGCTTCTCAGGCAGATGAGACCTGGCTCTTTGAAGAGGAAAAAGCATAAAGGCTGAGGGCAATGAAGGAAAAAAGGATTCCTGTGCGCAGATGCATAGGCTGCATGAATTCAAAACCGAAAACAGAGTGCATACGTATCTGCCGTACCCCCGAAGGCGAAATAAAAGCCGACGTTACGGGGAAACAGAACGGGCGCGGGGCATATCTTTGCAAGGATATGGCGTGCTTCGAAAAAATGGCTAAAGGGCATAAGCTCAGCCGCGAATTTGAGATGCAGATTCCGGAATCCGTTTACGCAGAGTTAAGGATCGAACTGGAAAGTATCATATCAGCCTCCGGAGGTGGCAATATTGAGTAAAAAGACAAGAATCAGTGAATTGGCACAGGAGATAAACTCCTCTAATAAAAGAGTCATCGAGCTGCTCGATAAAATAGGCATCAAAGTGAGCAACGCTTCAAGTTCGCTCACGGAAGAGCAGGTAGAGCAGTTCTACGAGTCTATTAATTTCAAGCGCGCGGATAAGGCGAATGACAGTCCCGCCGATACAGGAGCACGCACTGCCGCACCGGCACAGACTGCTCAGGCGGCGCAGAACGTTCCCGCGGGGGCAATAAAAGATCCGAGGCAGGCTCAGCCGGTCATCAGGAAGGTCGTCGTTCATAATTCGGGAAAGACGGACAATTCTTCCGGGGCAAAGCAGGGAAAGAGCAGTTCTCAGGCGCCTTCCGGTCTTCGCCAGGGGCTCACGCTCCAGAGCGGCGGAGAGGAAAAGACCGAACCGCTTCCCGAGGTCAAATCGGGCGGCGTAGTCAGACGTATCGTCAGAACTCCTGCTTCATCCGGTGCGCAGGTAAAGGACGCCTCTAAAGATGCATCCGCCGCAGCTGCCGATAAAGATGCAGCTAAGACCGCGGCCCAGACCGCTGCGGCAGCCGGGAACGCACCTGCCGCCGATACTCCTACAGTAGTAAGGCGCGTAAGAAGAGTTGACAGATCCGGCGCCGAAGCGGAAGTTAAAAAGGACAATGCTCCTTCTTCCGATACCGCCGCTGCCGTAAATACCGGTGATAAACAGCCCGGTACCGACGGTGAAAAGACTCCCGCAAAGGATGCTTCCGTGACTGCTGCGGCAGATACCGGCGCAGTTAAAGAAGCAGCTTCAGACGCTTCTGCTCCGGCTGCTCAGGCAGGAGCCAAAACAGATAAGGCGACGGAAGAAAAAGACGGTAAAGCGGCCCCGGATGCACCCGCAAAAGCCGGAGACGATTCAAAAGAAGTTAAAGAAGTTAAAGAAGCAAAAGAAGTAAAAGAAGTTAAAACAGACGCTGCCGCAGACGCACAGAGCGCCTCCGCTCCGAAAGCGCAGGACGCCTCGGCAGGTAAGACAACGGCAGAAAAAACCGATATCAAGGACGCTAAAAAAGAAGAAGCAGGCAGATCAGGCGCCGATAAACAGGCTAAAACGGACGCTCCGAAAGAAGACGCTCCGAAGCAGACGGGCAACGCTGTGCAGACCGGAGCTGCTTCCGGGGACGCGCAGGCAAATACCCCGGCATCTGCGGGCACTGAAGTTAAAACGCCCGCCGCGCCGGCGAGAAGAGGCCCCGTTTATATTTCCAGAGCAAAAGATAACGCCGGCGCTCCTTCGGCAAATACCGGTTCGGGCTACGGCAGTTCTCAGGCCAGACAGGCCGGCAGAAATCCTCAGCGCACTGACAGAAACGCCCAGGGCTCGCAGCAGCGTCCGTTCGTAAAAGGAAAAGACGATACCAGACCGTCCGCGGGACGCACCGGAGGATATCAGGGCGACGGCGCGCGTCAGGGATTCGTACGCGACGGAGCGGGACGTTCTTCGCAGGGCGCAGGCGCAGGCTTCGGAGGCCAGGGTCGCGGAAGAGGCCCGGCTATCCCGGCTGTGAATCCGTCGATCGCCCAGCAGGAACCGCGCCGCGACTACGCAGGAAAGCTGTTCGATAAAGGCGAGAAGAACCAGGAAAAGACACAGAAGCCCGTCAGCAAACGCGACGCCACCAGAAGCGGAAGCGGCAAAGTCAAATACAGAGAAGAGCGCAACGTGATCGGCGTATCGCTGGGCGTTAACGACCTTCTCTCGGATAACTATCATGCCGGTTATGACCTTGACGATACTCACGCGCAGAAACGTTCAGCAAGGACCGGGAAAAAGGATGCGAAGCAGGCGGCGGACGAGAGAGCTGCTCAGCAGCAGGCAATGGCGCTTACGAACGTCACGCTTCCCGATTCCATGACCGTTAAAGAATTCGCGGAAATGATCAAGAAGACCGCGGCGGAAGTCATCAAAAAGCTCATGCTCATGGGAACGATGGCGACCCAGAACCAGGTCATTGACTTCGACACCGCGGCGCTCATCGCATCGGAATTCGGCATCACAGCCGAACAAGAAGTTGTCATCACCGACGAAGAAAAACTGTTTGACGACTCCGACGACTACAACGATCCCGAAGCAGTCGAAAGACCGCCCGTAGTAGTAGTCATGGGACACGTTGACCACGGTAAAACATCACTCCTTGACGCCATCAGATCGACGAGCGTCACGGCGGGAGAGGCAGGCGGAATCACGCAGCACATCGGTGCTTATATGGTCAGGATCGGAGACAGAAAGATCACGTTCCTTGACACGCCCGGCCACGAAGCGTTCACGGCGATGCGTCAGCGCGGCGCAATGGTAACGGACGTTGCCATCCTCGTCGTTGCCGCGGACGACGGCGTCATGCCTCAGACGATCGAGGCAATAAATCACGCCAAAGCCGCGAAAGTATCGATCGTTGTCGCAGTGAACAAAATGGATAAGGAAGGCGCGAACTTAGAACGCGTTATGACCGAAATGGCTAAGTACGATATCGTTTCCGAAGACTGGGGCGGCGACGTTCCGTTCGTGCCGGTATCTGCGAAGACGGGCATGAACATACAGCTCCTGCTCGAGACGGTGCTTCTGAGCGCGGACGTGCTGCAGCTCAAGGCTAACCCTGATCGCCAGGCGAAAGGTACGATCATCGAGGCAAAACTTGATAAAAATAAGGGCCCGGTGGCAACGCTTCTGGTCCAGCGCGGTACGCTTCGCACCGGCGACGCGATCGTTTCCGGCGTAACGTTCGGACGCGTGAGGACAATGACGGATGATAAGGGTAAGACGATAAAGAAAGCCGGTCCTTCCACTCCCGTTGAGATCACCGGTCTTCCGGAGGTGCCCGAAGCGGGCGAACTGTTCTACGTCGTCGAAGACGAACACCTCGCTAAACACCTTGTCGATACGAGGCGCAGCGAGCTGCGTGAAAAATCGCTTCAGGCGACGACGAAGGTCTCTCTTGAGAACCTGAATTCGTTCATCGAGGCGGGCAAGATGAAGGATCTTAACATTATCGTTAAGGCTGACGTCGTGGGCAGCGTGGAGGCCGTGAAGCAGTCTCTGCAGAAGCTCAGCAACGATGAAGTCAGGATCAACGTTATCCACGGCGCTGTCGGTGCCATCACCGAATCAGACGTTTCTCTGGCAGACGTTTCCAACGCCATCATCATCGGCTTTAACGTGCGTCCCGGGGCCAATATTTCCGAGAGCGCGAAGGCCGCGGGCGTCGATATCAAACTCTACCGTGTAATTTACGACGCGATCGACGACATCAAAGCGGCTATCGCAGGTATGCTTTCGCCCAAGTTCCAGGAAGTTATCCACGGTCATGCGCAGGTACGCCAGACGTTCAAGGTTTCGAACGTCGGAACAATTGCAGGCGCATACGTAACCGACGGAGACATTGTCCGGAACTCCGAAGTACGTATCGTGCGCGACGGTATCGTCGTGTTCGAGGGCAAACTTGCCTCTCTTAAACGCTTCAAGGACGACGTTAAGGAAGTGGCGACCGGCTACGAGTGCGGCCTTTCCTTCGAAAACTACAATGACATCAAGATCGGCGACGTCGTGGAGTGCTACACCATGGAGGAGGTTAAAAAGGCCTGATGGAACGAACTGACAGAATTGCCGCCGAAATGAAGCGCGTAGTGAGCGACATTATCCGTACGGAACTGAAAGACCCGAGGATACCGGTCGTCACGAGCGTCACGCGGCTCAAACTGGCAAAAGATCTGAAGTTTGCGAAGATCTACGTGAGTTTTTACGGCAGCGAGGCAGATAAGAAGGGGGCAATGCAGGCGCTGAAGGCGTCTGCGGGCCTCATCCGCTACCAGATCGGTCAAAAAATGACGATCCGCGCCCTGCCGGAACTGACGTTCGCCCTCGATGAATCGATCGAATACGGTTCGTATATGTCGGAGCGTATTTCGCAGGTCAGAGCCGAAGATAAAATGAAGGAAGCAAAGGCGGAGGAAGCACCCGAAGGCGGGACGGAATGACCGGATGCCGGATGCCGGATATTGGCCGTCAGTTACCGGCTGTCAGATAATATCTACGGTCCGCGTCTCTCCGTCACTGAGCGACACCGGAACAAATCGGTCCCCGGAACCGCAGCGGATATACCACGTACCACCTTTTTCAGCGGTAAGCGTTACGCTCACCGCTTTTTTATTTTTCCACACACACGAAACGTCCAGCGTGCCCGGAGCCTTGAAATGCCTGAACGAACCGGACTGCCAGCTTTCTGGAAGCGCCCCGAGCAGCGTGATATGATCATTGTCGCAGGAAAGAAGCATCTCGCATATTGCCGCCAGGCCGCCCAGATTTCCGTCGATCTGGAAAATGCGCGGCGGATGGAGATCCAGCAGGCTTTCCGTAGCAAAATCGCTTATCAGCGCAGTTAAATGCGTCTGAAAATCATCTGCGCGCCTAAGCTTCGCCATCAAACACGCGGTCCAGGATCTGCTCCAGCCCGTGTGCCCTCCGCCGTGTGAGAGCCTGTAATCGAGCGACTTTTCGCAAGCCTCGCGAAGCGGGTGACCTTCGGGGAACATCCAGCCCGGGAAGAGGCCGTATAAATGGCTGAGGTGCCTGTGGCCCGGCTCCGGCTCGGCGCGTTCGCGGTCAAATTCGTTGAGCCTTCCTTTCGAGTCTGTCGTAAGCGGCTGAAGCGCGGAAAGAACGTGTCTCCAGCGCTCGCGAAGGGCAGCGTCAACGCCCAGCTCTTCAGACATTTCGATGCACGTTTCCAGCGTTTCCCGGGCCAGCTCGAGATCGAGCGCGGCGTCAATGCCTATTGAGACCGGGTATTGTCCGCCCGACTCTGCAAAACGGTTTTCGGGCGATTGCGAAGGCAGCACGTGGTACGTTCCGTCGATCTCTACCAGGTAGTCAAGGTAAAACGCGGCAACTTCTTTTAAAAACGGGTATGCGCGGTTTTCAAGAAAATCGCGGTCGCGGGTATATTTCCACCGCCTCGTAAAATGCGCTGCCATCCACGGCGCGGCACCTATCCAGACCGCCCAGCCCTTGCTCTCGGGCGTCATCCGGCCCCAAAGGTCCGTCTGCAGAGTGAAAAACACACCGCCGCAGCCGTAAAGCTTTTTCGCCATTTCGCGGCCGTGCGGACGGTATCTGTCGCATAGCGCGAACAACGTATCCTGTTGTTTTTTAAGGCCGAGCGGGTCTGCGGCCCAGTATGCCATCTGAAGATTAATATCCAAATGATAGTCGCATTCCCACGGCGGATTCAGCGATTCGTTCCATTTTCCCTGCAGATTCAGCGGGAGCTCTCCGGAAGAACCGCTCACGAGCAGGTAACGTCCGAATTCGAAATAAAGCAGCGAAAGCGCCGGGTCAATCCCGTTCCGGAAGGCGGCCAGTCTTTCGTCTGTATTCGCTTCTCCGCCTGAGAGAGCACCGTATTCGCTGAAATCGACGTCAAGTTCCGCCGTACCTTTTGCCTCTTTGAGTGCTTCTATATGGCGCGCGAATAAGTCCGCGTATGAAACTTTATCCGGGAACGGCTTTAGCGGTCCGCCACCCGCGGAAGTGCAGATATCGAGCAAGATCGTCCTTGACGCTCCAGATCCATCCGCCGCTCCGGTTTCATCGCATATATACTCCCGGCCGCGTATCTCAAACGAAATGCCGCACGTGAATTGTCCCCGCAGCGAAAGCCCGTCCACTGTCACGTCGCATTCAGGGTCAGTGATCCTCGAAAGCGCAGCCTCGCCCGGACCTTTTACGTTGACAACGATAAATCCGTCTGCAAAGCTTGCAAACGTCCTGATCCAGGTCGCTCCCGACGTTATCGACACTTCGCCGGTGTCAATATCCAGCGTTCGCGTGTAGCTGCCTCCTCCGGGCACGTCGATCATCAGATCGCCCGCGGGCTGGTACGGGTCAACGCGGTTTTTTACACCTGATATGCCTCCGAGTCCCGCGAAATATTCGTTGGCAAGCCTCGTTCCTGTTTCGAAGTCTCCTGCGAGGATCGCCTCACGCACCTCAGGAAGGTGAAACGAAACGTCGTCGCAGTCCCGGTATCTGTTCTTCCCGCGCCAGAGCCACTCGTGGTTTAGTGCGATCCTGACACGCTCTGCGCCGCCGCAGACTATTGCCGCCAGCCTGCCGTTGCCGACGGGCAGCCCCGAAATATAATTTTCCGCCGGATGCGTAAAACGGATAATGTGCTGATGCATGACGAATCCTCCTGTCTCCTGTATTCCGATTTATTTGATCTGTACCGATCTGACGGATATATCATAACACAAATCGCGGGCTTTGAGAACCGTTTTTGACAACCGTTTTTGAGCCCACGTTTTCTTGACAGTCTCCAGATAATATGTTATGATCGAAATCGTAATTTTAGACAAGGTAAGGCATATGATTTAACCACTTCAGTAATAGTCAGTGCTTTTTCCTGGCTTGGTGGGTTAGGCATGAAATATGCAAAAAGTAATGCATGAGTTCTTTTTGGAGGATGAGATGAAAAAAATGTATGCCGGAGGGTGGTTCGACATAGTACTGATTTTTGGTTTTCTTTTCGGTATGTTTCCCTGTGTATTGACAGGGGTTATTCTGTTCTGTAATTATGGGTTCAACGAAGCAGTATTGATTTTCGCAATTTGTGTTTTTCTTATGTTTTGCCTTTTTGGTTTTCTTATATGGTACGGCAGAATTCTGTTTCTTACGTGGATTACTTTCCATGATGAGTATTTGATCATCAAAACACTTTTTCGGAAAGCAGTAATAATGCGTTATAATGAAATTGCTGGATGTGGGATAGGTTATTATTTTCATGGAAGAATGATCTCCGGTATTGGTATTATGCTATATTACATTTTTTTCACGAATGACGAATTTGACGATTCCTTTAGAAAAAAAATAAACAGATGGAGACCCAAAAAACAAAAGTACGTTAAAATCTTGTTTAATCAAAAAAAATATGATTATATACTGACAAAATTACCAAAAAATCTTTCAACAATTATTCGTTATGACCACGATCGATTCATTCCGAGGTAATTATTTTACGCAGAATATAAGCTTGGACCATGGAAGGAGAAGTGGATCGCAATCGTAAACTTAGACAAGGTAAGGCATATATTTTGAGCAGTATTTCAGGGGGCAAGAGCTATGAACAGGTTAGAATCATTAAGCTTCATCAAACGATTTGCAGATCTTATACGGTCAAAAGTATGTTCGGGATTCGGAGGCCTTGCTTTTTTCGGTTTTTCTGTCTGTCAAATGGTCCTATCATTGATAACGATCGACCCTGATGAAGCAGCGGCACGTAGAGGTTTCATATTATCATGAAAAAAAAGCTAATTATACTTTTAAATATACTTATCTGTTTATCTGCTCCGTTTAGTGTTATCTCTTTCATTATCCTGTTTATTTACGACTATTTTCCTCTATTATTGAAAAGCATCGGAATAACAATAACGAATCCGTTTTTAATAGCGATCATATTACCGCTAATTGCCTCGTTCCCACTAATACTGTTGACATTCAAGGAAAAATTGAAGAAATGAGTTTGGGAATCAAGGAAAACTATAACGCAGAAGATAATATGACTGCCAGGCTTCCTTATGCCTACACAACGCGCAGCACGTTCCCGTATGAGTACAGCAATTCCATCGCTCCTTTATATATTAGTTAATCCGCAAGCAATGGCTGGCGTGATCAGATGACAAGCTATAACGGAAATACGATAACGTACGACGGTGCGGGCAATATATTGTCATACAATAACGGCGCTTCCATGACGCTTGCATGGACTCAGGGGAACCGCCTTGCGTCTGTTAACAGAGCCGGTACAACAAGCTCATACCTATATGATGAAAACGGATACCGGACAAGAAAAACAGTTGGCTCAACGGTTTATACCTATATTTGGGACGGTGAGCGCCTGGTTTCTCAAGATACCGGTACCGCCGGAAGTGAAATTGTTTTTCTATATGATGACTCCGGCAATATGTTCGGTTTCCGCAGATCAGGAAAAAGCGCTATTGATTATTACTTCTTTTTACTGGTCATAACCGTGAAGTCGTAGGCTATAAGACAGGGAGTACAATCGACACGGAACTGGTTAAGCGAGCGCTGTCGCATGCTCTGGCAAAGGGCATCAGGCCGAGATTGTTTCACTCAGACAGAGGAAGCCAATACTCAAGTGAGAGCTTTAAGAGGATGCTGGAAGAGAACAGTATCCAAGCCAGCCAAAGCCGGGGAGGATGGCCCTTACGATAACGACTATGTAGAAAGCTTTTTTGCAACTGCGAAGAAAGAATTGATATTCAGGAAGCAATATGATAAGATGGAAGATGTGGAGGCTATTATGATTACATAGAGAATTTCTACAATAGGAAGAGACTGCATTCATACTTGGGGTACATGTCGCCTGTAGAATACAGACTGAAACGATACACAGAGGATTGTACCGGTACGTATGAATTAAAATGAGTGTCGTTTTTTCGACGCACTCCACAGTAATATTGACAAGGAGGCAGTTATGAAAAGAAAGTTTATTCCCCTTTTTAGTATAGTTATACTATGTTTTATTTTGGCATCCTGCTGTTTTGTAGCGTGGGACCCGGGTAGGTTTAGGATATCTGACGAACTAGTTTCGAATGATATTAAGGAAATTAATTACATAATTCTTAATACAAATGTTCCTGTGCTCAAATATCCGAGGGAAATAAATCA
>JAFWQX010000054.1 GCA_017508875.1 Clostridia bacterium
AATTAGATTTTATAATCGTTCCCACTACCCACCTGCATATGGAAGGGTTCACGTTAGATGCGGATATCGGTTTTGACGAAGACGGAATAAAACGGCGGCGCGAGCTGTACGTTGAGCGGTTTGCAAAACTGCTCGAAGCGGATCTCCCCTTCCACAAGACCGGCATTGCCCACCTCACTTGCCCGCTCGCGTGCGCCCGGGTTAAGGACGGAGTGATCCGCTTGATCGACGGTATCTCGAACGAAACTTTCCGCGAGCTTTTCTCTTCCGCCGCAGCTAAAGGGCTCGGGATCGAGCTGAATTTTGACGCTTTCGCTCGTGCAGGCGCCGAGAAGGAAGCAGAATACCGCCCGTATCGGATCGCGAAGGAATGCGGCTGCAAATTCTACTTCGGAAGCGACGCACATCATCCGGAGGAGCTGGAAAAAGCGGTCGATAATTTCAAGGAGATTGCCAAAACTCTGCAGTTAAGCGAAAACGATAAATTCAGACCGTGCTGAGCCGAAAACAGACCGTCCGGCACGCAGAATGCATTAAAAAAGGAAAACAAAATGACACATTTCGAAGAATTAACGACACTTTTAGAGAAAAATGCTCCAGGCGCGTATATGGCGGCCGAAATGACTGAAAACAGCTATCAGGAGAAATACTTCAGGCTCGGCGCAGGAGCTCATAACACGTACTCTTTATCAAAATCAGTAACCTCGTGCGCGGTGGGGATACTCGAGCACGAAGGAAAACTGCACGACACCGATACAGTATACAGCCATATTCCTGACCTTTTCCCCTCCGGATACGATAAGAAGTGGGAAACAGTTACGCTCGCAGACGTGATGCACCACAAAACTGGCTACGGGCCCGAAGCCAATATTGACATCGACGCGATGGACTTCTGGGCAGACGGACACGAAGATTTCATTGGCCACATACTGAGCCTGCCCATTATTCACGAGCCCGGGAAAGGCCCGTTCGTATACTGCGATACGAACTACTATCTTATAGGGATCGTCGTTGAGCGCGTGACCGGAATGACGCTTTATGAATTTCTGCAGCTGAGAATGTTTAATAAACTTAAATGGCGCGGCCACGCCTGGGGCACCTGCCCGCAGAACCACACGCTGGGCGGCACAGGCCTGTTCGCACGTATACATGACCTCTGTTCGTACGGGTTAATGCTCTCATGCGGCGGAATTTATGAAGGTCAGCAGATCCTTACGCCGGAATGGATCGAGAAAGCCAGAGGCGAGATCGGAAATTACGGTTACGGGTTCACGAACTCCCCCGACGGCCGCTGGTTTTTCACCGGAGGCGCGTACGGCCAGGCGGTTTACATTTTCCCCGAAACAAAGAGAACTTTTTCCGTACTTGGCCACGATATGCCCATCGGAATGATAAACACGCAGATAGTACCGCTATATCTCGAATAAAAATATTACTGTCCGTTCCATGTAAGCCAGATATACGCGGCGCAAGGTTTCATGCGTCATTGACGGCAGTTTTGGGCGGTATCAATTCGCTGACGATCGCTGCGGACAATATCAGCGCGGCTCCTACCCACCCGTACCATCCGAGGCGTTCGCGCAGGAAGATCACGGAGCACAATACCGATACGACAGGTTCTATATAACCGAGTATCGCCACCGATTGAACCGGCAGTTTCCCCATACCGCTGAAATAAAGCACGTACGCCACGCCTGTCTGAAGCACGCCCAGCATCAGCACGATAAGGCCGGACTTCAGATCTTTCGGCAGCGGAATACCTCTGTTTTTTATAAGTACGTACGGCAGGATCGTCAGCGCCGAAACGGCGAGCTGCACGAGCGCTCTGTCGAACGCGGAAATGTCTTTCAGTTTGCGGTTGCAGAATACGATCCCGGCAAAGCAGCACGCGCCTAAAAGTCCGAAGACAACTCCGGCCGGTCCGGTTATTCCTCCCCCGATGATGCCGGAGACAAGCACGATGCCGATCACCGCGGCAATAATACACGGTATTTTTCTCCAGTCGAGTTTCTCTTTAAGAATGAGCGGCGTCAATGCGATGACTATGATCGGGGCCATATAGTTGCACAGGCTCGCGATCGCTACCGTGGTGTTCACGTAAGCGGCAAACAGAAAGATCCAGTTAAGGCCCAGGGCAATTCCGGAGCATAGCAGCCAGACTAAATTATTGCGGATAGCTTTAAACTCCGGCCTCTGCCGCAGTGCCAGGCGGTATAATAAAATAAACAGCGCGCCGATTATTCCGCGGTACAGCGCTACGGCTTCGCTCGGGAGGTCAACGAAGCGCAGGAACATCCCGACGGTTCCGTAAAGTATAACAGCCAGGATGTATTTCAATCGTTCTTTCAGCATTTTATTTTACCGGCGCTGCAGTTTAATTGCAAATAGCAAATGGCAAATTGCAGATTGCAGATGGCAAATTGCAGATTGCAAATTATTTATGATTATAAACTATCTCCGCATTCACAAGGCTGTCGTTTCCGTTGGCAACGCTTATTTTAGCCCAGTCTTCCTCGCTTCCGGCATAGAACACTTTAAGAGTGCCTACGTTGCTAAAAGCGCTCGCTTCAATTTTGCTCAGCGACGCCGGAAGATAGATAGTTCCGAGCGAAGTGCATCCCGAAAAAGCAAACGATCCGATTGTTCCGAGTCCTTCGGTAAACGTGACAGTTTCAAGCGCAGTATCACCTTCAAAAACACTGTTTTTTATCGAATAAGGGCGGGTGGAATTACCGGTAAAAGCAAACGTCTTAAGCGCAGAACAATTCTGAAAAGCATATCTTTCAACTTCCGCGTTGCCCGAAACCGTTACTTCTTCGAGAGCAGTGCATTCTACAAACGCGTAACCGGAGATATATTCAAGCGTTGACGGCAGCGAAACTTTCTTGAGCGCTTTGCAGCTGCTGAACGCGCCTGACCCGAGGCCTACAAGACCTTCGCTGAAAGTTACCGTCTCCAGGTTTGCGCTTGACGAAACAGCATCCTCTCCAATTGAAACGACAGTCCACGGAATAAATAAGCTCTTCATCGTATCGTTGCTGATCGCATCCTCATCTATGTGCGTAACGGGATGACCGTTAAAATGAGAAGGTATTATGAGTTCGGTGCCTGTAAACGAACCGATTTTCCTTACCTCGCACGTATCACCGTAATCCTTGATCTCGAGCCCTTCGCTGCCCGCGACGGGTTCTCTTTCCGCGGTGGGAGTTTCATCATCCGGAGCAGCAGGAGTCGCACCGGAAGAAGGAGTATTGTCAGTCCCGCTGTTTGCTGAAGCAGCAGGTTCTTTGGTAGAATTATTAGTTCCTGACTGATTTTCGCTACCCCCGGAGCAGGCTGCAAAAGAAACGGCGAGAGCGAGCGCGAGTAAAATGATCACTACTTTTTTCATATTTATGCTCCTTTATATCTGCCGGCAATACAAAAAGCGCGGCATTTCAAATAGTTTTGCGGTTTATTATGCACATTTTTCGGGCAAAGAAACCGCTTTTGCATAATAACGCATATTCCGGACGGTGTCAATGCCGTCAGCAAAGTGCTCTTTTAAATATTCTTTCTACTTCTTCCGCTCCGAGCGGCTTGATACGCGAAAGCTTAACGGTTCCGTTCAT
>JAFWQX010000055.1 GCA_017508875.1 Clostridia bacterium
GAACGTCGCGAGACAGTTCGGTCCCTATCTGTCGTGGGCGCAGGATATTTGAGGGGATCTGTCCTTAGTACGAGAGGACCGGGATGGACAAACCTCCGGTGCACCAGTTGTTCCACCAGGAGCATAGCTGGGTAGCCGAGTTTGGATCGGATAAACGCTGAAAGCATCTAAGCGTGAAACCGGCCCCAAGATGAGATATCCCATCGCAAGAGTAAGACCCCACAAAGACTAAGTGGTTGATAGGTCAGGAGTGGAAGCACAGTAATGTGTTAAGCGGACTGATACTAATAGGTCGAGGGCTTGACCAAGTATTCGAAGTAAGATTCGAGTCGAGGATTGAGACAAGAGGACTCATAGAGTTGATTGTAATATTCAGTTTTGAAGGTACAATAGGGGAGACCCGAAGGTATCTTAAATATTTCCGGTGGCGATGATGAAGAGGACACACCTGTTCCCATTCCGAACACAGCAGTTAAGCTCTTCGATGCAGACGATAGTTGGCTGGCGACGGCCTGTGAAAATATGTAGCCGCCGGATCTCATTCCTCCTTAGCTCAATGGTAGAGCATTCGGCTGTTAACCGAAGGGTTGTTGGTTCGAGCCCAACAGGGGGAGCTTCGGACCGCTGTAAACAAACCGTTTACAGCGGTCTGTTTTTTTATTATAATGACGAAGTATAATTTGTTTGCCCGGAGCGGGCGAAAGGAATTGACGACATGAAACTCGAACCGATCGTTGAATCTTTACTTGACACAGACCTTTACAAATTTAATATGGATCAGGTCATTTTCCATAAGCACACCGATCTGTGCGGCCAGTACTATTTCAAGTGCCGGAACAAAGACGTTGTTTTTACCCCCGAAATGGCTGAAGAAATAAAGGCTCAGGTCGATCACCTTTGTTCGCTCAGATTCAAAAAAGAAGAGCTCGATTATCTGCGCTCGATACGCTTCATCAAAAATGACTACGTGGAATTTCTCAGACTCTGGCATCCGATCAGGGACTACGTAACGATCGGGCTCAGCGCAGAAGGAGAACTCTCCGTCGTCGTTGACGGCCCGCTGTTCTCCGCGATGCAATTCGAAATATACCTCCTCGAAATCATCAACGAAGTGTACTTCCGCATGGCGTACGATTACGAAACATTGCGCGCCTCAGCCGAACAGCGCCTTAACGCAAAAATCGCGGGGATGAACGACGGGACCTACACGTTCAAATTCGCCGAATTCGGCTGCCGTCGCCGCCTCTCGCGCGAATGGCAGGACGTTGTCGTCAGACGCTTCTGCACCGAAACAAAGAACTGCGTCGGTACTTCCAACGTCTATCTCGCGATGAAGTATAACGTCACGCCGATAGGCACGTACGCGCACGAATTTGTCCAGATGTACCAGGGCATCGATTCCATCCCGCTGGCATACACGAACCACTACGCGATGAAAGACTGGTATTCTGAATATGATGGGGACAACGGCACTGCCCTCACCGATACGGTCACGACCGACCTGTTCCTGCTCGACTTCAACCGCTCGATGGTCAATAACTACACCGGCGTCCGCCACGACAGCGGGGACCCGTACGAATGGGGCGAAAAAATCATTGCCCACTACAAAAAATTCGGCGCCGATCCCAAAACAAAACTCCTGCTCTTCAGCGACAGCCTCGACTTTGACCGCGCGCAAAAACTGTACGAATATTTCCGCGATAAAGCGAAGGTATCATTCGGCATCGGAACGTTCGTCTCAAACGACACGTGCGCAGAAGCACTGAATATCGTCATCAAACTGCAGTACGTAAACGGCCGACCGGTGGCCAAACTTTCCGACACGCCCGGCAAAGAAATGTGCCATGACGAAGCATACCTCGAATATCTCAAGCGCTCCGTCGCGTTCCGGCTCGACAGAGAAAAGCATTGACATACTAAAAGGAGAAGCAGACATGAGCGAAAAAGCCAAAGGACTCACCGTAAACCTCATCCTTTACATAGCGGCATTTGCCGCCGGAGCGGTACCGTTCGCGCTTATTGACAACATCTTTCTCGCCTCCGCGCTCTTCACCGTGGTCGCGACACTTGTGATATTCATTGTCACCTGCTTCTATCCCGATACGTCGCTGTACGACCCGTACTGGAGCGTTGCCCCGCCCGTAATATTGCTTGCGGCAATGATAAAGTACAGGCTTTTCAGCGTCAATGCGTGGCTCATGCTCGCGTTCGTGCTCATCTGGGCGGTCAGGCTTACGGGCAACTGGTTCATTACGTATAAAGGTCTCGGGCACGAGGACTGGCGGTACGCGATGTACAGGGCAAAATGCAGCAAGTTCGTTTTCGGACTCATAAACTTTTTCGGCCTCCATTACGTGCCTACGATCGTCGTGTACGCGGGTCTCGTCGGAGCGCTGTTCGTTATCCAGACGCAGGGCTTTAACCCGCTGATCTTCATAGGCCTCGCTGTGATGCTGACAGGCGTCGCGTTCGAATTTTTCGCCGATACTTCGATACACCGCTTCCTGCGCGAAAACGCCGGGAAACGCAAAACGTGCGGCATTTCGATCTGGAAATATTCCCGCCATCCCAACTATCTGGGCGAAATGACGTTCTGGACCGGAATATTCATCGCATTCGTGCTGCTCCGCCCGGACATCTGGTACTACGGACTCGGATTCCTGCTCATAATAGCCCTGTTCCTGTCTGTATCGATCCCGATGATGGAGAAGCACAACCTCGAGCGCAGGCCGGACTATGCGGAATACAAGAAAAAAACTTCGCCGCTCCTGCCGCTTCCTCCAAAGAAAAATAAAGGTCTCGAAAAGATATCGTACGGTAAGGCCTAAACAGTACGGCTCTCGCAGAACGCCATAAGGATGTCATAAAGATGTTGGAAATAAAGGATAAATCAAAAAAAGGCAATAAAAAAGGCAAATCGAAAGTTACCGTGAACGTGCTGAGGACCCTGTCGGTGATCGGACTCACACTGATCCTAACGGTGATATTGCTGTATTTTGTACTCTTATCCGTATTCAAGGGCCCTTCATCGACCGCAAAAGAACTGCTCACACGCACGCTTAAAGAAACGAGCGCGGTATACATGATACCGGACTGGTTCCTGAGCAAAGCTGAGATCGAACAGATCATGGCACCCGGCGAACAGCAGGTATTTAAGCAGGACATGTCAATGATTTCTATCCCGACCTCAGACCCGTTCGGGTATGCGACCGAAGCGCCGGTATCCGGTCCGACGCTGCCGCCTGACGCCACGCCGAAACCTTCGCAGGAAAACGTGAAAACAGGGGAAAATCACTTTGTTGAGCCCGGCATCGAGATATATGACGTCATTTCCTCAACATATCGCGGAAAAATGATGATCGTACACGATCCGAGACGCGTTAAAGTAGGCGTGCTCGATGAGTACAGGAGCGACAGGCAGGGCTGGTTTTTACCGGACTTTGCTGACAAATACGGCGCCGTAGCTGTTATAAACGGCGGAGGGTTCGAGGACGTCAACGGAAACGGGGACGGAGGATTACCGGTCGGGCTCGTTATTGACGGCGGAAAAATCAAGTACGGCGATCCGAACGAAGTAGTCAGCATTTGCGGCTTTGACGCGCGCGGCATCCTGCACGTAGGCGACATGACGGGCGCACAGGCGATAAAAGCAGGCGTTATCAGCGCATGCTCGTACGGACCGGCGCTAATCGTAAACGGCACCCCGGTGCGGCTCGCCAACTCCGGCGGCCTGAATCCGCGAACTGCCGTGGGACAACGCGCGGACGGCGCCATTCTGCTGCTTACGCTTGCCGGCAGGCAGATCGACTGCATCGGAGCCTCGTACGACGACCTGATCGAGATAATGTATTCGTACGGCGCGGTCAATGCAACTAACCTTGACGGCGGCTCATCGACCATGATGTACTATAAAGGTGAACGTCAGATCAAATCGTCAAGCTTGATAGGTGAACGCAGGCTGCCTACTTCCGTAGTCGTGCTCGGAGCGGAGGGTTAAAGATGTCAGACGATCCACGCCGCCGCGTTTTTTCGAAAAAATTCAGATTCGGATTCATACTATACGGCCTCATTTTCACAGTGATCGCCGCGTCTTCGCTCCTGATCCTCTGGGAATATCTCAGATCATACGAGCGTTCCCAGACAAAGCCGGTCGCATACGGTTTCGCGGTCTCTCTCACGCCCGAACAGGTCACCGACGTGCTCCTAAGCGATATTCAGGTCACGGAGTTTGAAGACGTGCGGTCAATGATCCGTGAAGAATATGCCGTGCCTTTCTGCAGCGGCGAAAAAACGTGTATCAGGGACATCGGGGGCTCGGACAATGATACAATGACGTATATCGTTTCGGGCGAGGGCGGTAAGCTGCTCAGCATAGTGCTGCGCTCCAAAAAAGGCGGGGCAGGCTTCGGAAGAGATCAATGGACCGTCGCTGAGATCAGGCCCGCAGAAGGCTGGCGGAGGAACTCTCACAGCGTGCAATGCGCGATCCCCGAGGGCGCGCATCTCTTACTTAACGGCAGGGAAGTCGGCGACGGAAACGCCGTATTGCGGTCCATCGTCTACCCGCGCCTCAGGCCGTCGGAACAGCATTTATTCGGCAATTTCACTGTTTACCGCGTCACAGGTCTCTTCTCCGAACCTGAGATCACCGTATTGTCCGGAGACGGAAAAGGCACCGAATACACCGCCACGTCTGTAATAGAAAACCTCACGTACTACCTTCCGTTCGAACCCGAATTTCACTCCATAACAGTATCGGCGCCCAAAAACGCAGAAATCTACGTAGGCGGCCGCCTGCAGCCTCCCGAAGGAGAACCTGAAACATTTTATTATCCGACTTGCAAATACGAACCCGGTGATTCCGAAGCAGCCGCCGGACAAAAGTACGTATTCGAAGGCTTTATAGAAACGCCCGAGGTCGAAGCCACGCTTTCGGGTAAGCATCTCGAGCTGAGAAAAACCGGCGGCAATACGTACGAGTTTTTATATCCCGAAAGCGAACTTTATACGTTAAAGCTGTCCGTACCGAAAGGCGCGGAAATAAAACTGTGGGGAACCGTTCCGGAAGAAGCGCCCGATTATTCGGAGCTCCCGGGGATAAGGTTCAACAAAATAGAAAAATATATTGACCGCCTGCCGGAGCAGGGCGAAATGACTTTGACCGGTTTTTACGCAAAACCGGAAGTGACAGTCACGTTCGAAGGCAGGACGCTCGAAGCAGAAGTCTCGGAAGACGGAAAAACATTGACGTACACGTACTCCAGGCCGCGGTCCGACCCTGACACCGAACGTAAAAATGCCGTTTTGAATATGACCGAAGCGTATCTTACTTACGTTTCTCAGGGGCGCAAAAATCTTGATGAAAACTATTCACGCGTTACCGGGCTCATGGTCAGCGGCTCGGATGCCAGGACGCGCATGGAAGAAACGTATAATTCTTATTATTGGGTAAACGGCTATAAGGAGACGCTGGAGCAAACTGTCGATATCGTATCATTCACGCCGTACGGCGAGGATCTGTTTGAGGCAACGGTCAGTTTTTACGTCCATACGATCCGTTCTTCGCACGAAGTCGAATCTTCCGGCAGCATACGCATGGTTTTTGTGCGTACCGGCTCCGGCTGGCGCGCGGGCACGTTCGATATCACCGGCTGATCATCAGAAAAAGTAATAATAACTCAGGCGGCCCATAGGAAGCGACTTGCCCTCGACGTACGTGCCGAGTATATCTTCCTGGCAGTCAACGCCGTCTGTCACTTTAAAATACACACCTTTGCACGACGATACTTTGCCTATTCCGAGCGATTTCAACGGAACGGCCACCTGCACGTATTTTCCCTGCACAGACGTACTGACTGAACCTGCCGCGGTACCGGTCCCGTGATCGTCAAGGACGTACAGCGTGCCTCCGTCAGGCGTGCAATCCGCCAGGAATCCGTATCCGCAATATCCGTCTGCGGAAACGTCCCCGGTTCCGATACATATATTCATCCACTTGTATTCATCCGAAATGACAACGTCGTTTTCGCACCTGATCAGGAAATAAAGGTTCGATTTGTCGTGAGCAAGCTTGATCTCCTGAATGTTATTGACCGGCGCGGCCTGATTATACTTATACTTTCCGTCCACCGAACGCTCCTTGCGCTCGCGGACCGTCTGTGAAAACGCCTTATACGAAGCGGACACCTGATCCCATTGCCCCGGATCACCGTTAACATCGATGGAGGTAAGCGGCGTATGTGCCCCGGCAACGTTCTTAACACCTTTGAAGCGGCGGATATTGTCACAAAGCTGAAGGTAGAAATTGTCCCCGTACCCCTCTTTCGGCATCTCGATGTCACGCGAAAACTCCTCGTTGAACTGGTCAACGAATCCCACCACGCCGTCAACGATATATTTTTGCGCGATCCACTCGTTCCAGCCCGTAACGAACACCGTATCTACGTCGTCAATATTTTTGAAGACCGTGTCCCACTGCTGCTGGAAGTTTATGCCCTGCCTGAAAAGATCTTCGTGATTTATGCCGTCGTTCTGGTCGTAGCCGCGTCCCCAGTTCCGGTCGCGCTCCGTCCAGGACCTGCTAAGAGGTGTCGCGGTGTGCTGGCAGACGGAAACGCTCATAACTCCGCTCCTGTTCGGCTGAGGGAAAGACCATTCGATCCACGGCATCACTTCTCCGGTCTTGTCTTTTTCGGAAGGCCAGAGCGTATAAACGATATCGAAAAATTTATCAAGTTCCTCGTATTCCGTCTCGAATCCTTCCTGCGGGCAGCCGAATATCACCGGCGTCGAACCGTCGCGCGTGTACCACAGATCCTTGTAAAGGCCGTCCTTATAAAGCGAATCGTAGATCTTTCCCATCGTCTCGACCGATTTGCTTTTCGTCATAAAGCAGATCTTCGGCACGTTCCAGCCGTTGTCAAAATATTCCTGAAACACTTCGCACAGCGCCATAAACTGCTTAACGTAGATCTCCGCGTTGCACGTGTCGAAAGCCAGAAAATCCACGCCGGCAGCCGTCAACATCTCGCAGTGCCGCGCTATGACCCATTTGTCCGTCGATTTATAGTATCCGAAAAGCGGTTCGTCCCAGTAGTGAAACGCGTAAAGCGGGCTCTTAGCGTCGCCGCTTTTGTTCCACAGCGATTTCGGGCTTTCGCGCAAAAGCTCGGTTATATTATAGGTGGTCGTGCCGGACGCACCGTGCCAGAGGAAATAGAACATTCCGACCTTTTTAGAAGGATCGGTTTTAAGCGCGGGCTCGAACGTTCTGCCGAATTCGTCAACACCGCAGACCAGGTTTATGTTAAAACCGTCACTTTCGGCGTACGGGTCGATTTTCTGCTTTCTGTCGCATCCGCCGGCCAGGGCAGCGGCGGCAATCAGCAAGGTAGTCGTCAATATTATAAACAGTGCTTTTTTCATATTACTTTAGTTCCTCTTTTCAAATCTGTGCTTCGCGGAAAGCTGAGCGCAGTTTATCATAAATGACGCACGGAGGTCAATAAGCCGGAGGTCAAGAATTTCATTTTTCTCTTGCATACGCGAGGCGTGTTGTGCTATACTTAATATGTAGTTTTGCCTACAGCGGGCAATATCGTCCACTGCACACCTTCTTAGCAAAGGAGTGAATACAAATGAAAAAAATACACATAATATTAATATTGGCGTTTACCGCTATAATCCTTGCATCTTTCGTGATCGGCGGAAGCAGGGTCCTGTCGTCATCTCTTGATGACATTAAAGACAAGATCGGAGAAGCCGGAGACAGGAACGACGATATTGCTGACGAAATCGAAAGAGTAAATAATAAATTGTCCGACCGTCAGAAGGAACTTGACGAACTCACCGCAAAATATACACAGATGCTCCGCGAGAAGCAGCAGAATAACGACGAACTCCAGGCTCAGCTTGACGACCTTGACGATATGTATAACTCGATCCTTGAGCTTAAGCAGACTATCGACGATACGCAGGCAGAGTACGACGAAGCCGTCGCACTTTTCTATAAACGCGCCGCTATTGCGAGCCGCTATTCCAATTACAGCCCTCTTAAATTATTTACCGAATCGCGCAGCATTTTCACATACACCGACCTTACGCGCCTGGTGTCAAATATGCTCGAGGCTGACCGCGAGGATATGGAACGCCTCACTTATATGAAGCGCGACCTTGAAAACAAGAAGGCAATGGCTGAGGCAATGTCCGTCGATATGCAGGCTGCGATCGCTGAAAAAGAGGCGATCATCGCTAAGATAAAGGCTGATCAGACAATTCTTGAAGAGGATATGATCACGAGCCGCAAAGCAATAGAGCAGCTTGAGATCCAGGAAGACCAGCTTGAGCAGGAATCCGCTCAGCTTTCGCGTGAAATAAAGGAACTGCGTGACGAATACGACAGGATCCTTGAGGAACAGCGCAGAGCGAAGGAAGAAGCCGAGCGTAAGGCGAGGGAGGCCGCAGAAAAGGCGGCTCGCGAGCAGGCTGAGAAAAAAGCGGCGGAACAGGCCGAAAAGAAGCGCCAGGAAAGAGAAAAGAATATGTACCCCGAAGACGAGAGCCAAATGGTGTTCCCGGCGCCTGAAGGAATACGTATCTCATCGCCCTACGGCTGGAGAATACACCCTGTTTATAAGACGAGAAAATTCCACAACGGTATCGACATCGCCGCTCCCGGAGGAACGGATATACTTGCCGCTTTGAGTGGAACCGTTACGAAGGCGCGCTGGAGCGATTCGTACGGCTGGTACGTTCAGATCTACCACGGCGACGGAATGACGACTCTCTATGGACACGCTTCTAAACTGCTCTGCAAGGAAGGCGAGTACGTTGAGCGCGGGCAGGTTATCGCACTGGTTGGTACGACCGGGGTCTCCACCGGAAATCATCTGCATTTTGAGGTAAGAATTGACGGCGATACGAGAGATCCTATGGATTATCTGCCCAAGTTCTTCTAAACTGAAGTTTTACTGATTTATTAGCGGAATATCTGTTTTTTTATCTATCCCCTGAGATACGACCAGAGAGGTGAAACGTGGATGAATAAAGTATTCAAATTGTTTCTGCTTGTAATTCTTGTCATCGCGGCTGTCTTCTCATGTGTTTCCTGCCGGAAACAGGAGATACAGTACGGTATCGTAGAAAAAGGCTATTCTCCGGTCATCAAAGGAACTGTTAAGATTTCGGCATACAACTCTGCCGGAGAAGAGGGTAAGACCTCGATCCGCGCGTTTGCTTCTGCGTTCGAAAACAAGTATCCGGGGACGAAGGTCAACGTAGATATTACGATCACCGATCAGAACAGCACGGCGACACGTATTTCCTCGGGGGACATTGGCGACGTCTTTTTCTTCTGGGAGGAAGACACCTATTCGTACGCCGTATCCAACAACGCTTTAATGAACCTTACTCAATATCTTGAACCGCTCGGTATCGACATCGGAAACATTTACAGCGGAACGATGGATCTGGGCAGGGTAAACGGCAATATCTATATGGTTGCCCGCGACCACACTCACACAATGCTGTTCTACAACCGTGATGCGCTCGTTTCCGCCGGATTGACCGACCCGCCGAAGGGCTGGACGTGGGATGATTTTAAAAACTACTGCGAAAGATTGACGATCGTCGGCGACGACGGTAAATACGAGCAGGTCGGGGCGAAGATCGACTTCAGCTACGGACCCGGGATCATACCGGTACTTCAGGGCTGGGGCGGAAAATGGTTTGACACGATAAACAAACATATCGATCTGACGTCTGAAAACGTCGTTAAGGGCGTTGGCGAACTTATCGGACTTATGGAGCAGGGCTACCTGATCCCGACGGGCGGTACGAACGAGATCAATGCAAAGTACAGCAACGTGATAAACAACCGCATCCGCACGATATTCACGGATTCGGTGTTCCCGGAGCTGGCCAACAGGTGCAAAGAATATGAAAGCTACGACGTTGACTGGAACGTGTGCGACTGGTTTGCTTATCCGGTACATTCAGTCGGGGCGGGAGCAACGGGCTTCGGCGTATTCAACAGGACTAAAAATCCGGATACTGCGGCCGCGCTTGCGCTGTTCTTCTATACCGAGGAAGGCCAGATCGCGTACAACGGACAGATAGGTGGCAGCGTGCCCAACGTACGGTCTCTTGCCCTCGACGAATTCTGGAGAGTCGGCGGCAATGAAAATACGAACTACGACGCTTTTGTGAGTTATCCGGAATGCGACGTTGTCGGAAAATTCGAGTGTCTCGTTCCTCCGGAGATCGCAGCGATCCTGAAGGCGCAGATACCAAACGTTTTCACAAATCATTTCTCCGGAAGAGCAAATTACAGGGACACGCTCGCGAAGATCGAAGAACAGTGCAACCAGAAATGGAAAGTTATTTATGGGGGATAATGCGTGAGTGACCGGATGCTGTCATCCGTTTGCTTCCGCCGTTGACATCCTGAATTCTGCGAGCAGCAGATCGACCATCCTGCCGTAGCTACGCGTCCCGTCGGGAATATTCTGGATCTGAAGATAAGTATCATTGACTGCCGTCGATATTTTCGCCGGCAGTTCATTTTTTTGCTCAAAACTGCGCCAAAAACTGCCAGCCGCGGCAAGGTCTTTCATGATCCCGACGTGGATCATCGGCCGTACCTGATCGTACGCGGTTGAGCTCGCCGACCGCAATGCGCTGAGACTGTACGACAGCGCCTGAACGTAACCGGAATACTGAAAAAGCGGATCCGGATTGTTGATAGCCGCCAGATAGCCTACGTAATTTGCCTCGTCCTCCCGCGCGACCCCGCGCTGATGGGCCATTTCGTGGCAGATGGTGTGCGGAAGTTCGCAGACCGGCGTGTCAATATTGACGATGGCTTCGGGGGAGATGTACGGGTAGATCCCGCTTATCTGAAAATAGCACATGATCCGGGACGTCAACGCCGGCTTCGGCCTCGTGTAGAAGCCTTTGAATTCCGGGAAACGGTCGTTCAGCGCCTCGTATCCGTCTGCGGCGAGCTCGAACAGGTCGTACGCAGTGCGGTCCGTAATGACAACGCCGTTTTCGTCCAGCTCAAGTTTGTTTCTGCATTCTGCCGCTTTGGCGTTCAGCTGTTTGCACATGTCCATCAGTTCGTATACCGTCGATTCTTTGAGCTCGTATCCGCTGCGTTCCGCAAACGTCAGCGCGCTGTAATTGAACCCTCCGAAAAGCACGAACAAAATGATAGCTACCGACGCTATGGACAATACATTGAGCCCGAAGCGGGCAATCGGTTTTCCGCTTCTGCGTGTGATGCAAAATATTACGGAAATGATGAGCGCGAGCGGAATTCCTGCCGCGAGGGCAATGAGTATGACTTCGCCTACCGAGAACGGAAAGACGTTGAACAGCAGTTTCACCGGCAGCGATACATATTTAAAAATATGCTTTGTGTAAACGTTCGTGGTGAATTCCGGGAACGCTCTGCTGAGAAACAGCAGCCCGGCGAATAGTCCGGCCAGGGCAACAAGCACTGCCGTCACGATAATATGTTTTTTCATTGTACGCTTTTTTTTCATGATTGATCGATACGCCTCCCGGCCGTCCGGCGGTTTTGTATTGTAGCAAAAAGGTGAACGGCGGTCAACTGGCGAGTTCAGAGTTAAGAGTTCAGAGTTCCAAAACAGGTTTTAAGCTTTTTGTTGCGTTGCGGCGCGTATTATTATATAATTCCACCATCAATACACGAGGAGGAAAATTCTCACCATGAAAAAAGCAATAGCGATAATATTGTCAATGCTGCTCGTGCTCGCACTTGTTGCCGGCTGCACCAAAGCCGGGAGCGGCGACGAGCCCACAAAAGCACCGGACGAGGCAACTGTTGCCCCGAACACTACTGACGCTCCGTCTGACGCTACGGCCGCTCCGACCGACGCTCCTGAAGCACCGACCGATGAACCTACGGCGACTCCCGAACCTACGCCCGAGCCGTTCAAAGATCCGTACGCGATCGAGATTCTTGACTACGACGAAGCGGAACCTCACGCCTTTTCGTTCGATACGATCAAGCAGAACGGAAATGTACTGACCGACGGCGGCGTCGGAGCGTACAGACTTGAGATCGAAGATACGATCGACGGCAAAGACGGAAAAACTTACGAAGTTACCTTAAGAGGCTGGGTCGGATTTAACGACGGAGCGATAGAGAAGGTCGGCTACCAGATCGACGACGGACCCGTTGTCTTCAGCGACAAATTCTTTGAGGATACCCAGCAGGCCGTGAAGGACGCTGGCGGCGAATTCGCGCAGCGCTTCACTGTTGACGTGCCCGTAGGAACGCTTTCCGGTGAAGGCCACGAGCTTAAGGTCGTGGTGAAGCTCGAGACCGGATACTTCTACCTGAATCCCGACGCGAATCCGTTCACCTTATTCTATGACGGACCGGCCGCGGAAGAGCATGCAATCGACGGAACGATCGGCGTAACTGAGTATAGCGCTAAATATACGCTTGACAAATCCAATGCGCAGACCTGGACCGGAACCGATATTGGCGATGCCAAGGTTGAATATTATCTCGACATCAGAGACGGTGCGTTGTACGTAGGTTGTGTCGCTGAAAACGTCAATGCAAGCGACATGATCCAGCTGAATTTCAACCCCGGTGCGCGCCTTGAAGCGACAACCGGTCTGTTCGTCTCGTTCCAGGCAGGCGATACGCTTAAGGTGCTCCAGCATAACCACAAGACCGCACTTAAGGACGATCCGAATCCGGGCGGCGTGGATATTACCGACCTTGTTGAGCAAAAGCTTGTCAACGCCGACGGTAAGATCGTCTTCGAAGTCAAGCTCCCTGAAACGCTGTTCCAGGTGACTGACGTTGACGGCGCGGCCGAATTCAAGCTCGGCAACGAAAAGCTCTACTTCGGTATGTTCGGCGTTATCGGCGGAGGCGGGTACACCAACCAGTCCGCTGCTCCCGGGTCAAGCTGGAACTGCGTTGACCTCGGCATACACGAGTACTTCATTAAGTGAACTGAAATTCGTTCGGGTCAATGATCCGGCATGAAGGTGCTGACGCTGTCCGCAGCTGCAAAGGTCGATATCGATTTCCTTTGGCTGCACGGGGCGTCAGCGCTGTTTTTTATGACGCTGAGAGGCTTTGCTGCCTCTTTTCCTGTTTCCGTGAAAAGGCAAGAAAATATTTGCGAAGAAAAAATGTGCTCTACTCCATAAATCGTAAATTATATCGACACATATCTCATTTTTGGATTGCAAACAGAGCCTGAGACATACCAAAAGCTTGATATTCAGAATTTGGTATGTCTTTTCGGGCGGAGCTCGCTCATTTTCAGGCCGCAGACAGAGCCCGAGACATACCAAAAGCTTGATATTCAGAATTTGGTATGTC
>JAFWQX010000004.1 GCA_017508875.1 Clostridia bacterium
CTGAACTCAATATCGTGCCATCACTCGCTTCGCCTCTTAACTCTTAACTCTTAACTCTTAACTCTTAACTCTGAACTTATCACTTGCCACTTATCACTTGCCACTTTCAACTTGCCACTTATCACTTGCCACTTTCAACTTGCAACTTGCCACTTGCCACTTATCACTTGCCACTTTCAACTTGCCACTTGCCACTTATCACTTGCCACTTATCACTTGCAACTTGCCACTTGCCACTTTCAACTTGCAACTTGCCACTTGCCACTTATCACTTATCACTTGCCACTTGCCACTTGCCACTTGCACTTGCCACTTGCCATTTAAATATCCGTCACTGTCCCTATAAACAGCGGCAGCATGGAGCTCGTATCGACGATCGCGTACACGAACGGGCGGTCAAGTACGACCGTCTTCTTCTCTTTCACTTTCGGCATACCGTTTTCTGCGACTATCACAGCAGTGACCGCCGCGGCTCTGGTACCGGACTCATCCACTTCAATATGAGTTTTGTGGATCACGTCGGAAATGAAAAGGTTTGCCCCCGGAAGCGTGCCCAGCGCCGAAAAATCCGCCTTAGCCTCGTCGAAAGCCGTCTCCATACCCATCTTCTTAAGAATATCAGCAAGGCTCCTGTCCCAGTCATACTTAAATTTAGGAAGCCCGGCGATCACGTCATAATCGTAGCTGCTGTTATTCATCAGGTTCACGAATTCTTCGCCGGTGAGCGTCGCAAGATAATCATCGACGGAAAGGCCTTTCTCCGGCAGCAGCGCCACAAACGCGTATTTACCCCTGTAGCGCTTCATAAAGCCGGTCTCACGGGCGCCGGACACGTAACAGCTCTCCTTGGAATTCATCATTTTAACCGTCGTATTCCCGGAAACACCGTGGAAAGTGCTGTCTTTGACCTGATATTCCTCATACTGTTCCATCCAGAGCGCATCGAAGCAGAGGGCGTTCAGCAGGACCATGATAGTGTGTTCGTTCACACTATCATAATCCAGAATCTTAGGGATCATATCATCGGTATTGTCCGCACACCATTTGTTTATGGCATCCACGGTGGCGTTATCGGTGAACGGAGCCTTCGCAACGTCAGCGCGGAAAGTATTGTCCACGACGTCGATAAAGCCCTTATTTACGAGAAAATCCTGCCTGTCCGTCATCCAGATGGCGTTGGCAACGTGGAATTTTGCGTCGTCGCTGCTCCCCAGGCTTTCATAATAGTTGAAAAGCATCTGATTCATGGTGTCGCGGTCAATATTTCCCCCGAGCACCTTCATCATTTCATCGAGCGTGCTGCCCTGAGCCCCGTTCGCCGTCATCTGGAGCGCGGTCAATATCGACAGTGGCGATATCAGTGTGCTTTTTCCGTCGGAACATTCCCCCAAAAGCCTGAGCGCCAGTTCCGCGTACTGCGCTTTGAATGCCTCGCTTACCTCTCCCTTCGTCCTGTTCGACGAACCGGCGGAAGACGTGAGGTATTTTATATTCCCGGTCTGATCTTTCACGACCGCCTCGGTCTTATCGTAATCATCGGGAAGCGGAGGCTGCGTGTGGTCAATTATCGGCTCGTGCGTCGCTCTCGGCCCTTTTATTGCGGAAGCGCAGCCCGAAGCGGCGGGGATGAGTGCGGCAAATAATAACATGCATACTATTTTTACTAAAAGCGGCTTTTTCATGGCGGTTTGCTCCTTTAAAAATAAACTTTTCTCATTTATTATCCGAATCTAAAATGTTTAAGATCTGCGAAAGCGCATTGTCCGGCGAAGTTCTGTCCGGAACGTCATTCGGCTGATTATCCTCCGAAGGCGGGAAAGTCGGATCTGCACATTTCACGGCGTTCTTCCCTATGCCGTACTCTTGCTCGATATTTTCACCTACAAGCTCTTTAAGCGGCTTTATTTCTGCGATCTGTTCTTTTAGCGTCTCTGCTTTCGAGCTGTCGCTCAGCAGATCAAGCAGTTCTCGGGAGGTGAATGAGTTCTGCAGCGCATATTCCGTATAATTCCGCGCCGTGCTTTCATTTAACGAATCTTCAGAACCAATCACGATCCCATCTGCGGGCATAAACGTAAATCTGTAAGTGCCGCCGTCATACCAGTAGTAAACGTTTAAAGAATCCGGCGCGATCGCAGCTTCAGTCGGTCCGTTACCAGAAGGCAGGCTGTTTACGGGGAGATTCCCGCCGTACTCCGAATCACTGGTGATTCCGGGCGAAACCGCATCCGATTTCTGACCGTTATGCATTACAGCGCCGGGAGCGTGCATAGAATTGGATTCCTCAGAGCCGTTTCGCATATTCAAGCGGCTTCCTGCAGTTTTTATCATTATCACCGTGCCCGCGACAATAAATACCAGCACCGCCGCAGCTGCCGTGACCCATTTCCAGGAGAAAGAGGAACGTTTTTTGCCGCCGGAATTGCCAGTTCCGGCCGCCTTAACATCAGCTCCGCGGTGTGCGTCGTCAATAAATCTGTCGTCTATGTCGCCCATCGCTTTCGCAAGCAGTTCTTTGCTTATTTTCTTGTTCATAACGTCCCCTCCTTTTCCAGTATTTTCTGCAATTCTTTTCTCAGTCTCATCAGCTGCATTTTTATTTTACCTTCCGTGTACCCGAAGCGTTTCGCTATATCTCCCACGCTGTCGCCGTACCAGTACCTGCACACGAAGATCTTTCTATGCTCTTCGGGCAGTCCAGCCAGGAACCTGTTCAGCAGCGCCGTTACCTCTCCGGCTTCCGCCTGTTCCTCCGGCCCGGGTTCTTCATCCGGCAGCACTTCTCCAAGTTCGTCGAATGCGACAACGCCTGTTCCGCCTCCGCGCTTCAGCCTATCCCGGTCACGTACGCGGTTGAGGGCAATATTTCGTGTTATTTTCCCTAAGAATACGTTCAGGAGTTTCGGTCTGGCAGGCGGTATCGCTTCCCACGCGCCTAAGAAAGCGTCGTTCACGCATTCCTCAGCATCTTCCGCAGAGCCGACGATATTCAGCGCTATGGCGTGGCAATAGCGGGAATATTTTGTATAAGCGGCATCTGTTGCCTTTTCGTCCCGCTGCCAGTACAGCTCGATTATGTCCGCATCATTCACGGATCGGGAACTCCTTTCCGTTGCCGCACGCCGCCGTTAAGTTCCTTTCGGGGGTTTGCAAATACCTCCGCGGTCACTCATGCGTCCCGGCATCTATATAGTAACTCTTTTTATACTTTCAGTAACGGCTTTTTCCAAATTTATATATGCGCTGTACAAACCGTTGTCATTCCGTGATCAGCCTGTACACGTCGCCTACGCAATCTGCAAAAACCACTCCACCCGCAGCGGTCAATACGTCCCGGTCTCTGAAGCCCCACGTCACGATAATATGGTCGATACCGGAATTGACCGCCGTCTGGACGTCAACTTCCGAGTCACCGATGTACACCGATTCTTCGGGCAATGCTCCGAATTCTTTCATCAGCGCGAGCACTCCGTCGGGGGCGGGTTTTCGCGGCACCCCGGGCAGTTCTCCGCGGGCAATATCCACAAGCCCTTCAAAGTATACGGGCATGAGTTCCTGCACCGCCTTATCCGCCTTGTTTGATATTACCGCCACGCGCACGCCGCGTTTCCTGAGCTTTGAAAGCAGCTCGCACACGCCCGGGTACGGCTTCGTCTGATCGGCGCAATGGACAACGTAATGCTCCTTGAACAGTTCAAATGCTTTGTCCGCAACGTCTTTTCCTGTCCCTTCCGGCACGGCGCGGTCAATAAGGTTTCTGATTCCGTGCCCGACTATGCTGCGTATCTCGCTGTACGTCCTTTTCGGCAGCCCGCACTTTTCAAGCGCGTAGTTCGTAGAGTTCATCAGATCTTCGAGCGTATCTAAAAGTGTGCCGTCCAGGTCAAAAATTGCCAACTTATAACTCATACTGTCCCCTTTTACTTATAAAAAAGCGAGCCGATCCGCAGACTGGCCCGCTCATTACGCATATTTCCGTTATCACTCGTCCCAGTTATGGTAAACGTTCATAACGTCATCATTGTCATCCAGGCCGTCAAGCAGTTTTTCGATCTGCTCCATCTGCGCTTCGTCGGTAAGCTTCACGTAATTCTGAGGCACCATACGAACAGAAGCTTCGATGAAATTATAACCCTTGCCCTCGAGCGCTTCGCGCACCGCGCTGAAATCTGCGGGAGTGGTTTCGATCTCGAAAACGTCTTCATCGGCGCTGAAGTCCTGTGCTCCGGCGTCAAGGGCGTCCATCATCACTTCGTCCTCTTCCTTATCGCCGTCGTTTTCGATGACAATAACGCCTTTCTGGTCGAACATGAATGAGACGCAGCCGCTCGTACCGAGATTTCCGCCGAACTTGTCAAATATATGGCGCACTTCGGCAGCAGTACGGTTTCTATTGTCCGTAGCGCATTCTACTATGATAGCTATTCCCGCAGGGCCGTATCCTTCGTACGTGATCTCCTCGATTATATCGTTCGCGCCTTCGCCGCTCGCTTTTTTAATGCTGCGCATAATGTTATCGTTAGGCATGTTATTCGCTTTAGCCTTCGCGATAACGTCTTTCAGCTTGCTGTTCGCGTCGGGATTCGGGCCGCCCGCTTTAACAGCGATCTGCAGCTCTTTACCGATCTTGGTGAAAAGATTTCCCCTTGCGGCATCTGCCTTACCTTTTTTGTTCTTGATATTCGCCCATTTTGAATGTCCGGACATATATTTCAAACTCCTCCCGTCCGACCGCCGGTCATATCTAAGCAGCGCTCATCGCCGCCTTCTTCCGGTGCGGACGGTTAATTTTATCACGATTTCGCATAGAGGTCAATATTTACTGCTTTTTGGCTCTTTTCCTGTTTCCGTGAATTTTTTTAGACAATTGAGGATGCCCCGGCTTGAGTTTGCCGGCCGCAAGGCGTATCATGGCGGCAATTTCTCAAACATTTTAAAGTCTGTTTTCTGCGGCGCTGTCTTTTACTTCGCGGTCGGTCAACTTTGGCACACAAATCTGCTTTTTCGAGTTTTGTGTGCCAGGCGGGCGCCGTCTCTCGCTCGGGCGAAGGTCAATTTTGGCACACAAATCGGTTTTTTCGAGGTTTGTGTGCCAGGCGGGCGCCGTCTCTCACTCGGGCGAAGGTCAATTTTGGCACACAAATC
>JAFWQX010000056.1 GCA_017508875.1 Clostridia bacterium
CCACTTGCCATTCTCCATTGATTTAAGGCTCATTTGACTACCTTATTTTTCGCCAGCGAAGCCGAGTGAATGGCTAAGAATTTTGTTTGACCGAAATGCGAACCGATTCCGGGGTTCGCATGAGACCCAAAATTCGTGCCATCACTCGGTTCGCCCACTTTCAACTTGCAACTACTATTGTGATTTCCACATCAATCACTACTCCTTCTTCCTGCTCGGGCACGCTGCCGGGGGTCTCCGTCAGTTTGTCCGGATCATAAGTGCCGTAAACATGGACCTTGACCTCGCCGGGCTTCAGGGCAGAAGCGACGTAGCAAAGCTCGCACTCGGGCGCGGCCTCAGACGGAAGCAACTGGAAATTGACCGCATCCGTATCGCCGAACTCCACGTTGATCGTGTACAGCTCGGGATCGATCGTTTTCTGAAGGCGCCAGAGCACAGGGATCTTGATCGACTCGCCCGGCTTCAGATGGACCTCTCTATACGTTGTCGCCCAGTAACCGCCTTCGTGCGACCAGGCGAACAGACTCTGTTCGATCTGGTATGCGGATTTCCCGGGGGCCGGTGGGATCGTTGACGGATCGCTGTCGGAGGGATAGGGCTCAATTTCGGGCATCAGATAAACAGCGTCAAGGCGGTCAAGAAAATTGCCGCCGCTCAGCTTCCAGACGCCGTCCACCAGCGTGAATTCGAAGTCGAGATCCCGCAGCTCTTCCGCGTCAATAACGTTCTCACCTACGAGCCTTGACCGCCGGTAAGCGTAATTGAAATTATGCAGCCGCACTACCGCACGGGTCGCGCTGGATTCGAGAACTTCGAGTTCAAGCATGTCGAATACGTATTTGTTGAAATCTTCGGACGCGAGGCTGCCGGAGTCAATGGTATACACCCGGCCGTTCTCGATCTGAAATGCGCAGCCTTTTCCGTACAGCAGCCGCTCCACCAACGAGGGCGTCAGGAAGCGGGAGGCATACTCCTGCCACACGGCGGAATCAGCCAGTGTTCCGGTGACAATATAAAACGGTCGAGCTCCTCTGTATACGGTCGAAGGCACGCTGCTCGTCGGACCTGCTATCATCGACGACTCGTAGACCTGGGTGCCGCTGATGCGCGTGTACACGTACAGGTCGCTCAGGACCGCACGGATCACACGCCGGGCGTTGTCAACGCTGAAATCCTCCGCGACGAACCCGCTGGCATATTCGCTGAACGCGGCATCGGCGGCATCAATAGCGGATATCTTCCATTGACCTCCGTCCCACTTGAACGTGAAGTATATCGTTACTTCCCCGTCGCCTCTGTCGGTGTATTCGCCTTTAAAATATGTACGCACCTGCCCGGAAACCGTTTTCGTACCGTTGTCGACAGCCCCGAGCACCAGCCCGTTAAGCTCTTCTTCGGTAAATAAGAGACTGTAATAGCCCTGGGTCTGCGCGCCGTACGGGAAATAGTAGTAGGTTATGCCGTTTTCCACCCGCATCCGCAGGTCAAAAAGTGCCTGATAATTTTTGCTGAATGCGGAGGCAACATCCGGTGTAAACGTTTTGTTTATCAGCGCCAGGATCCCTTCGGCATCGTAGCCGTCAATGACCGGGCGGTATATTTTCGCCCCGTAATCAGTATCTAAATGAATGCCGAAATTCTGCGAAAAGCCGTTGCCCTCCGTGCCGCCGGCGTACCACTGGAACGAACCTTTATAGCCCCGCACGATATTGACCGCGTCGCGTATCAGCATTATTGCCTCGTCCTTGCCAAGCCTGGAGGGATCGGTGCTCCGTGTTGCTTCTTCGTAAACGATGCCGTCGATGCCGGTCATATCAGGCTCGCATTCTTCGATATTGAACGTTTCCCAGTATCCGCTGTCGAGAGTCTGCCCTTCTTCAGTGTGCACGCAAACGATGCAGCCTTTCAGGATGAATCTGTAATATACGCCTTTATCCAATTCATGGACAATTGCGCGGACCGTATCGCTGTTCAGTTTGAGATTTTCGTAACGGATAGCTTTATATCCTTCGGGCAGCGGGTAGTCATTGGACGTGGCCAACGGTATGGTCGGGTCGAGGGCGGCAACGACTTCGGCTATATCATTGCTGTTTTCTAATTTTTCACTGCCGGTCAATTTCAGGTACGTGAGGTCAACGCTCAGGTATTTGTTGTTGTAGCTCAGGTTATACCACTCTACCATGGGCAGGTTGAACTGGCCGTTTGTATGCACCGAAACGCTTAGCGAACGGTCCCCGGAATTGACAGGCCGCATCGGTTTTATGGTACCGTTGTCGATAAGGTCGATCAGTTCTCCGAATTTCGGACCGTATTCTGCTTTTTTGGCGTCGTAGTCTTTTCGCATCGCTCCGTAGCCCGAGAAAGAGCTTTCAGTGAGCGCGGCGAGGGTTTCGTTGTAGTATCGGGAAGTATAATATTTGACTGATGACGGGGCCTCGAACATAGGCGTGCCGATCGGTGTCGGTTCCGCTGTCGCGGAGGGTGTGGGTTCCGCTGTTTCAGTCTGCGCCGCAGTGGGTTTAACGGTCGGAGTCGCAGCAGGTTCGTTGGTCACAGCCGGTGTCTGCTCGATGGTCGGAGTCTCCGTTGGTTCCGCAGTGGAATTGCCAATGATATTATCCGGTTCATTGGGCTTCTGCTGATTTTTAGAAATAATCAGCCCGGCTATTGCCCCGGCCACCACCAGCAGCGCGAGTACCGCAGGAACGGCAACAAACTTGAAAATATTGACCCGCCTGCCTGAACCGCCTGATCTCGCCGCAGTCCCGGATGCTTTACCGGAAGCAGCTCCGGCAGCGCCGGCCGCCGTTTCAGCAAACTCGGGGCAGCTGTTTAATATATCGTCCGGCAGATCCCTTGAATATTTTTTAATGAGCTTTTCTTTCATAATTCGATACCTTCTTTTTTAAGCCGTTCGGCCAGTCCGGTGCGAAGACGGTGAAGCGTAGATTTTACGGTTCCGGAGGGTATGCCCAGGCGGTTCGCAATCGATTTCACGGACACATCGTAATGGTACCGGGCAACGAATATTTTCTTGTCCCTCTCCGGCAGTTCCCTCACGTATGAGACCAGCACCGCTTTGATCCGGGCCTCCGCACTGAGTGCTTCGACTTCCTCTGCGGTGTTGTCAGCCGAAGGGATCTGTCCCGCTCCGCTTTCGGCGTCGTCAATCGATCCGATCAGTTCCGCCGGTATGCGTTTCTGGGCATTGTCCTCCCTCACCCGGCTTATGGCCACGTTGCGCGTGAGGGTCGTCAGGTACGCTTCCAGATTCTCCGGCGGGGTCAACGGGATGTTGTCCCAGGCTTTCAGGTAAACATCGTTCACACACTCGCTGACATCCTCTTCATTCCGAAGGATGCCGCGGGCAATATTTCTCAGCCGTTTCCCGTATTTCTCCTCGAGTTCCTGCAGCGCCGCTTCATCCCGCGCCTGCGTGAGCCTGATTATTTCTCCGTCTTTCAATCTGTTTTCTCCATGCATGTTAAGCGGCATCCCGCTCTATATGCTAAGACGCAAAATTTAGAAGGTGGTTCATTCTTTCCATTCTTTTAATAGTCGGACCCGGCGGCATCAGTTCTGTCGATCTGGTAATACCTGAAATCATTGTCCTCGCGAACAAATACGAAGCCTGTCGGGTCAGCGTCAATGATTTCTTTTGCGTCTTCAGTATATGACCCGAGGCTCGCGAAGTCAACAACTTCTTTCCGAATATCATATATGCTTCTTACTCCTTTCTTACTCCACCAACAGGCGAGCAGATTAGAAATCTGCGTTATTGAAATCATTGCCCCCCTTCTGTAAAATTACGCACGCAGGCCGCTGATAGGCCGCACGGATCCGCTATCACTTCTCAAGGAGGTTTTTAATATGGAACTTGGAAAAAAGATAAAACAATTGCGCTTTAAGGCCGGGCTGACGCAGGAGCAGCTGGCTGAAAAAATAGGCATAGGCGCGCAGTCGGTGTCTAAATGGGAGAATGAGGTGGCAATGCCCGATATCACTACGCTTCCTCTTCTGGCCGAAATTTTCGGCGTCACGATCGACGACCTGTTCGACCTGACCGTTGAGCAGCGCCTTAACCGCATCGAAAACCGCATGGACGCGGAAGAGGAGCTTCCGCAGGACGTATTCTGGGAGTATGAAGAATTTCTGAAAAGACAGATGACGTCCGAACAATATAAAGAGCGCGCGACCGAACTGATCGCATATCTGTATTGGCACCGCATGAACGCGGAGGCACAGAAAGCTGCGCGCTACGCAAAAGAAGCGATCAAACAAGACCCGGAGAAAAAGGGTTGTCAATGGATACTTAACGACGCTAAAAAATATGCCGTGTGGGACTGGAACATCTCCAACCACACCAGAGCGGTCAATTTCTACCGCGAAGTCGTGGAGGCGAACCCGGACGTCGCACTACCGTACATGTACCTTATTGACAACCTGATCGCCGACCACCGCGCCGATGAGGCCGGACAATGGCTGGACCGCTATTGCACGCTTAAAGGCGCACATCCCGTCATGAAACGCGTTTACCGCGCATATATCGCGCTTTCCCGCTTCGACGAACCTGCAGCCGATAAGATAATAGAGGATCTTCTGGCTGAGCAGCCGGACAATGACGCCGTCCTTTTCGAGGCAGCTCAGTATTATGCCTCGAAGTGCAGCTACGAAAAAGCGATCGAATGCTATGAACATGCATTCGCCGTTGACCCCAGGAGACCGAGATTTCAGGATGCGCTGATGGGTATCGCGGACATTTACGAGATCATGGGCAATTACGCCGCGGCCGCCGGAACGTACGACCGCATCCTCGACCTTCTGACCAACGAGTGGGGCCTTACGGAAGAGACCGATACCGCGGTGGCAACGGCCCGCAGGGAGAAGGAGCGCCTGCTTTCCAGGCCAGCATCTTATTGAAGAACGTGTTGAAGAGCACGCCCGTTTTTTGGTAAAATGTACGTACGGTGCGCTGCGAGACCGGCCCGAAACCTAAACCGGATCCCGGGAACCGGCGCTCGGAAATAAGGAGATTTGGATCATGATCGGATTTGACGCGGGAAAAACCGCAAAAGAGCGCCTGGATGCATTTACGTCCGGCGCATTCAGTTCTGCATTGACAGTACCGTTTTCGTTTACGTACGGCGGCGTGAATTCGCGCGAGCTTCTGAATAACTGGAAATTTGAAAAAACGGGCCGCGGCGTAAGCTACACGTCGCCGGACGGGCTCAGAGCAGAGGTGGAAATACAGAGATTTGACGATTTCCCGGCGGTGGAATGGCTGCTCACGTTTGAAAATACGGCAGAAAAAGACAGCAAGCTGCTTGAAGGCGTTTACGCCGTCGACGCGCTGGTAGAAGCCGCGCCTTTCAGGACGGCGGGAACCGAGCAGTACGGCGGGCTGGACAATATTCTGTATTACAGCAACGGTTCCGACTGCAAAGCGGACGATTTCATGCCTCAGAAAGAAATTCTGCACCACATTTCGATCACGAAACGGCTGGACTTCGAGTGCGTTGGCGGCAGACCGACGTCGGGGTCAAGGGGCGCTTTCCCGTATTTTAATATGCAGACGCTGGACCGCGGCGTATTTACCGCAATAGGATGGTCGGGGCAATGGCGGTTTTCTGTTATTGTCCGCCAGAAAGAGAAACCCGGCGGGCCGGATTGCTTCAGGCTGGCGGGCGGAATGGCCGAGCTCGGCACGGTGCTGCATCCGGGAGAGAAGATCCGTACCGCACGGATACTGATGATATTCTGGGACGGAAACGTTGACGGCGCACAACGCACGATCCGCAGATTTATGCTGAAATACCACACCCCGCATATAAAAGGCGAACTTGTTGACCCTCCCGTCCCCGTCTGCTCCTGGGGTCATAACGCTGCGCGCAATATGCACGAAATAGACGAAATAAAGGCGACCGGACTTCCTCTGGACACGTACTGGGTCGATGCCGGCTGGTACGGCCCCGCCGGTACGCGCTGTGCGGATAAGCGCACCGTGGATTGGGCTTACTACGTTGGCTGGTACGATCCGGACGTTTCGCGATATCCCAACGGAATGCGGGAAGTCTCGGATTATTCGCATAAAAACGGGATGCGATTCGTGCTCTGGCTCGAGCCTGATCGCGCGGTCGTGGGTTCTCCGGCACAGACGGCACACCCCGAATACTATATGAACATCGAAGTGGATGCAAGCTCTAAAATGCTGAATATCGGAAAGGAAGAGGCGTTTCAGTGGGCGCTGGAAATGATCTCCGAGCGCATTCGCGATTACGGGATCGATATATTGAGGATCGATTACAACACCGGTCCGCTCGATTCATGGCGCGATGAAGACGAGCCCGGGCGGCGCGGAATTACCGAGATCCGCTGCGTAGAAAATTTCTACCGGCTGTGGGACACGCTGCACGAAAGATTCCCTGAACTGATCATTGACAACTGCGCTTCCGGCGGCAGGAGGCTGGATTTCGAGGCCAATACCCGCGCGGTCCCGCTTTTCCGCTCGGACTACCTTTGCTACGCAGACGTGAGCCCCGAAGGCATGCAGGTCCAGACCGCAGGGCTTGCCCCGTACGTCCCGCTGAACGGTACGATCTTCCGCGGCAATCCCGATTGGTACACTTTTATGAGCTTCCTTTCCGCGGGTGTGGGTCTTCGTATGGCACAGATCGAAGCGGCGCTGGAGGACAAGTCGCTGGGCGCGGAGCTGCGCAGGATGTTTGCGGTAATGATGAAGGTGCGCAGGCTGTTCAAAGGCGATTATTATCAGCTCACGCCCGTTACGCTCGACGACCGCGACTGGTTCGCCTACCGCCTGCATATGCCTGAAACGGGAGAAGGTGCGGTACTTTCGTTCCGGCGGGAGAATTGCCCGGTCAATTCGGCGAATTATCTGCTTCCCGACCTTTGCCCGGATAAGGAATATGTATTTGAGGATATGCGCAGCGGCAATACGTTTAAGGCGAGCGGGGTCAATATGCTCGGGCGCGGCCTTGACGTAGTGCTGAATGAACGCAGGTCGGTGAGCGTCATATGTTACGGTTTGGCATAAAGATCCTGCTGTGAAGTCCACCAGATAGGCTCTACTCCATAAATCGTACATTATATAGACACATATCTCATTTTTGGATCGCAGACAGAGCCTGAGACATACCAAAAATCTTAAATTCAAAATTTGGTATGTCATTTCGGGCGGAGCTCGCTCATTTTCAGGCCGGAGACAGAGCCCGAGACATACCAAAAGCTTGATATTCAGAATTTGGTATGTCTTTTCAGGCGGAGTTCGCTCATTTTCAGGCCGGAGACAGAGCCCGAGACATACCAAAAGCTTGATATTTAGAATTTGGTATGTC
>JAFWQX010000057.1 GCA_017508875.1 Clostridia bacterium
CTCCTCTGACAGTGAACTGTCAGCTAAAGGTGTAGATACTTACAGTTCTTTTATAAACAAAGTACACAACTCAATGGAGTTAAAAAATAACCCCAATAAAGAATTAGATGAAGAGCATAGTCTCTATCTAAGGAAGTATTATTGTTTTATGGGTATAGAAGATGATTCTCAGTTAATTAATTACAAAGAGTTTATTAAAAGAACTTCGAACAGAAATAGTAACTTCATAAGAACATTTAATTTAATTCACTCATACGAATCCTCAGGGTTAGTCCCTTTTCGAAGCGAAAAGCCTGATTCTATTAACAACATTGGCATTGCTCAATATTGGTCAGAAGTAAAAAAGTATGATTTAGGCGATTTCCCTGCTTCGCTGCTTCCTGCGCGCACGTATCTGTTTGCCCAGCGCGGTCTATTTTGCTTTGCTGTGGCCAGTATGGTCCTGTTCGGACTATGTATCGCAAGCAGAACATTTGAAGGTATACAGGCAGGGAGCGTATTATTAACATCCCCAAAAGGAAGGCGGAATTTATCGAATGCACATTTGGAGGCTGCTTTTGCATTATCGGTAACAAGTGTGGCAGTTTCATTGGCGGCTGTTTTATTATCCGGATATGGAATAGTAAAATTCGGCGGAGAATACATAGTTTCGTATCAGGTAATGCAAATTGGACCGAAACCAATCATTAATGTGAGATTTATAACTTTTTTGGCAATTCAATGCGGTATTCTGCTTATCGTTCTGTTTTCGGTTTTTTTAATCGAATTTGCAGTTACAAACAGAATCTATAACAGAACAGTTAGAGTATTGGTTTCACTATTATTACTTGCAGGTGCATTTTTCTTGACGAAGCATTTTATTTACGATGAGAGAGTGATTACAGAAAATATGATATATTCTCAAGGCATAATAATGTATGGCGACAATATACAGCTTCACTATTTGGCCAACTTTACTAATGATCATTCGGCAATTATCGATATTGCGATTTTGCTTGTATTGGTAATTGGAAGTGCAATTTTGTTCAGGATAAGTTATTTTGATCGGATTAGACCTGCAATAGGCAATAATGAGGAGGCTCCACATGCTTGAATTAATTGACGTTGCCGCGGGATATAAAAACAAAAAAGTGTTGACGGGATTGAACGCTACTTTCAATAACGGTGTTCATGCAATAATCGGGCCTAACGGAGTTGGAAAAACCACGTTAATGAAGCTACTGGTCACGCTTTTAAAACCGCAATCAGGAACCATTCTATATGACGGGGAAAACATTTTAACACTTGGGAACAAGTACTTAAACTTTATTGGTTATTTGCCGCAAGACTTTGAACCGTTCCAGGACTTAAACGGAATCGATTATCTCAGATATATTGCCGAGTGTAAAAATTTGAGAAAAGATGAATACGATTCGCAGATAAAATATCTTTTCACTTTTGTCGGACTTGACGGAAACGAGAAAACAAAGACAAAAAAATACTCCGGTGGAATGAAGAAAAGGCTCGGACTGGCACAGGCGCTATTGGGAGACCCTCAAGTTTTAGTATTGGACGAACCGACTGCGTCTATGGATCCGGAAGAAGTTCACTCCGTACGACGAATGCTTTCGTCAACGTCTGCAAGCAGGACGATTATAATATCCACCCATATTATTTCCGACGTTGACGAAATAGCAAATAATATAATTGCTTTAAAAGATGGGACGATCTCAAAAAACTGCTCTCCGGAATCTTTATGTCACGAGCTCGCGGGGCATGTATTTACTGTTGAAAGTGAAATGATTGAATTGCCGGACGGACTTGTCGAAGTATCCAGGAAACGAAATGAAAACAGGTATCAATACAGGTACGTGAGTTTGACCGGGTCTCCGGTTTTTGATAATGCTGTTTCTTGTGCTCCTAAAATAGGTGATTTTTATGCGGTCCACTATCGTTAAAACCAGAGTTCAATCTCGGTTATGGTTTTTATTTGCATTATTGTGGCTCTGTATATGGCTTAGTTTAATGCAAGTTGAATTTATCAATTGCGTTTTCAAGAGCAAACGAGATAATATTATTTATGATTTGTCTTTTCTTGTGATTATGAACGATAACTCCAATGAAATTGAACATTATCTTATGTCGACAGGAAGTGTGATTGAGTTTGATGAAATAATAAAAAACAGTAATAAAGATGCTGCCGATAATGCAAATAAAAACGTTTTACTATATTTCACTCTGATAATGTGACAGCAATATTATTATTCTTAAATTCTAAAGCAATATTTAAGGAAGAAAGAAATGAGACTTTTTAAACTTGAATGTAAAAGGATTATTGCATCAAAACAATTTGTTTTTGGTATAGTAATTGCGTTATTTTTTTCTATTGCTGTAACAACAACCGGTATTGTAGATTCCGGCAATGATAAGCAAATAAAAGAAGACAATGAGATCGCTTCTCTGCTTGGAGTTGTAATAGATGATACATTTCGCGTTGAGTACTGGAAAAGGCTAACTCATAAATTAGAATTTACCAGTTTTATTTCATTGTATTCAGATTTAACAAACACTTTTATAAATTCGGGCTGTACTTATCCGGAAGCAGAAGAGGCTGTGAATAATATTAAAATGCTTGATGCATACGGGACAGTCTCTTTAAACGGAAACCAAAAACTTGTACTTTCTAATTTTATTGATTTGTTAAATAACTATAAGGAGATTATCGGAACGGGCAATGATGATTCAGGCGACGAATCAAAGGACTATTTTTTTTCAAGAAAGCAGAAAAAAGGTGTGGAGGATATATGGAAAAAGGTCACAATTGTAACCGTTCTGTATTCTTTATTTGTTCTTATTTCAAATACAGAATTCGAAAAAAAAGACATACTTGTTTTAGTCAGTTGCGGCAAATCAAAACGCCGTAATAATAAGAGCCTCGCACAATTGTGTTTTTGTTTATTTGGAGGCGTCCTCTTTACATTAATTCCAGTAATTATTTATTATTATGTTGCCGAAGCATCACTATTTGGATCTGTTCGGATTATTAATTTCCTGGTCGAGAAACCTTTTCTGTCGATTATTGGTAATAAGTTGACTTTTTCCGGCTATGTAACACTACTTATCATGAACACTTTTTATATTCAATTAATATTATCACTTCTAATTCGAATTTATTTGGATTTATTGCGCAACGATTATATCGCTTTTTCGCTATTGTGTATTTCTGTGTTTGCTATGATGTTCATTTCTTTTGTGTTATTTATTAAAGGAAAAAGCTATTGGGATTTTCTTCCTTTTTCACCACTGGGCGATGCAGAGAATGGAATACCTTACAGTATTTACATTCTTGCAATTAAATCATCAATATTGGTAGCGCTATTGGTAATATCATTTTTCACAACTCGTCAAAAAAAGGCAATAAAAACAGCCCGACACTGAGGTGACTGGAGCTGAACCGTGCGCGTCTGCCAATTCCGCTTTTCTCCGCGTTGGCAACTCGTCTTCGAACGAGCGAGAGTAAGATACTCTTTTTCATGTGGGTGTCAATGCCTTTTTTCAGCCTTTTTTGCAGTCTTTTTCAGCCTTTTTTGCAGTCTAGACCGCAGCCCGTTTTGCCAATTATAAACAGATAACTTGAATTTAATATAATTATTATATATAATAACAAAGCGCTAAATAATTATGTAAAAAACGTGATTATTGCGGCCTTAAGCATTAACTACCGGGGAAGATTTTATAAATGGCAAACAATGAAAACATTCAGAAGCCGAAAAGAAGCGGTACGGGGTTTCGGTCCGTACGCTGGCAGCTGGTTATTTACGATACACTTTTATTTTTCGGTCTGGGAGCGCTGTCCGCTCTGATTTGTCTCACGAAATTCAGTTCCCGTCCGACAGTTGGAGCGTTTTTTGTTTCATTAGGCGCTCTGTTCGCACCGATAATTGTCAGCCGATTCCTTTTCGGCGTATATAAGCAGATCTGGCGCTACGGCGGCGTGCAATCGTACCTGAAACTGTGCCTTGCCGACGCCTCGGCGTTCATACTTTTCTTTATTGTCCGCATATTCCTGCCTCAGCGAACCGTCCCGATCATCTGGATCTTTTCATTGACCTGCCTGAACCTTCTGGCCACGCTGTTTATGCGCATGTGCTACAGATATATGTATTCGCATTACAACTACAATACGTGGTTCGGGCGCTTCATGGTGTTTTCGCTGAAATTGTTCACGTTCGGAAAGATATCAAAAGAGCTGAAGGAACGCAGCATTGACGACGCACGAAAAATCAAGATCGCTATCGTTGGCGCGGGCAATACGGGTGTTGCCCTGGCTTCTGAGCTTAAAAACACCGGAAACACCGCGTACATGCCGATACTTTTTATTGACATCAGCCCCGAAAAGATCGGTCGCGAGATCAGCGGCGTTCCGATCATAAGCGAGGCGGAGGCAACGAAGGAGTGCATCGAAAGCCATAAGGTCCAGGAGCTCGTTTTTGCGCTTCCGCACCTGAGGGAAAGCGAATTCAACCGTCTGTACAACAAATATTATGATTACGGCATAAAAATCAAATCCTACGACTACCCGATGATGCAGGATTCCGCGGAGAAACGCGATAAGGGCCGCAGGATCGTACGCGACATAAACGTGGAAGAACTGCTGTTCAGAAACCAGTCGCTCGTCGTCGATAAAGCCACGGCGGAGTATTATAAGGGTAAGACCGTGCTTATCACAGGCGGCGGCGGATCGATCGGGTCCGAACTGTGCCGCAGGCTCGCAAACATGGGCACTTCGCACATCGTTATCGTTGACAATTACGAGAACGGGGCGTACGAGATCCAGCAGGAGCTGCTGATGCAATATAAAGACGCCCTTAAGGTCAGCGTCGAGATCATTTCGGTCTGCAATGCCGAAGACCTTGACCGCGTTTTCGCGAAATACAGACCGGAAGTGGTCCTTCACGCCGCGGCGCATAAGCACGTGCCTCTTATGGAGCATAACTGCATCGAGGCGGTCAGGAACAACGTTTTCGGCACGCTGAATACAGTGCTCACGAGCGAAAAGTACAATGTGGCGCGGTTTATAATGATTTCGACGGACAAGGCGGTGAATCCGACCAACGTTATGGGCGCGACCAAACGCCTGTGCGAGAGGATCGTGCTTACGCACGGGCAGAACGGTGGCAATACGAAGTTCAGCGCTACGCGTTTCGGCAACGTGCTCGGTTCTAACGGTTCCGTTATCCCGCTGTTCCGCAGGCAGATCGCGAACGGCGGACCGGTGACAATAACCGACAGACGTATTGTCCGCTACTTCATGACGATCCCGGAGGCGGCTCAGCTCGTGCTCTGCTCCGGCGCAAAGGCGAACAACGGCGAACTGTTCGTGCTCGATATGGGCAGACCTGTAAAGATCATTGACCTCGCCACTAATATGATAAGGCTGAGCGGCCTTGTCCCCGGCACCGATATCGATATCGTCGAGACCGGCCTGCGCCCCGGTGAAAAGCTTTACGAAGAGCTTCTGATCAAAAACGAGAACCTTCAGAAGACGGACAACGAAAAGATTTTTATCGAGACGGATGCTCCGATCTCCGCGCTCGAGCTGGAGCAAAAGCTCGACGTTTTAAGAAAGGCGTTGTCAACGGGCAGTAATGATGCTGTGCGTGAGGCGCTTAAGGAGACCGTGGAGACGTTCTGCGAGCCTGAGGTGGTCAATGCGCGTGCTTCGTCGGCGGCGGAGATGGCAGAGGCGGAGAAGGGCAGAGCGTGACAATATTGAGTTAAGAGTTCAGAGTTTAGAGTTTAGAGTAAGCATAGGAATTTGGGTGATTTTGTATGTTGTTTGATGGCAAGGTTTGGATCGCTAAGTCCGATAAAAATTTATTTCTTCTGCCTAAGATGGCTAACCGTCACGGGCTGATCGCGGGCGCGACTGGTACGGGTAAAACGATCACGATGAAAGTTCTGGCCGAGTCGTTTTCGGATATGGGCGTGCCGGTGTTCTTCAGCGACGTTAAAGGCGATCTTTCGGGTATGACAACGCCGGGTAAAGATACTGAGGATATGCAGAAGCGCATTACCCGTTTTGGCATTGAGAACTGGGAGTATAAGTCGTATCCGTCGCGTTTCTGGGATATTTTCGGCGAAAAGGGTACGCCGGTGCGCGTGACTGTTTCCGCTATGGGCCCGATGCTTTTGGCGCGGCTGTTCGGACTTACCGAAGTCCAGAGCGGCGTGCTGAATATAGTCTTTAAAGTTGCGGACGAACACGGCCTGCTGCTGCTTGACCTCAAAGATCTGCGGGCAATGCTGCAGTTCGTTGGCGACAACCGCGCTGAATTCACCACGGAGTACGGCAACGTTTCCGCCGCCAGCATTGGCGCCATTCAGCGTGCGCTCCTGCGTTTTGAAGACGAGGGCGGCAATATTTTCTTCGGCGAGCCCGACCTTGACATCAGGGACTGGATGGTTACCGACGAAAACGGCCGCGGCTACATCAACATCCTGTCGAGCGCCCGCCTGATCTCCAGCCCCACGGTCTACGCAACGTTCCTGCTCTGGATGCTCTCCGAGCTGTTCGAAAAACTGCCTGAAGTCGGCGACCTCGAAAAGCCCAAAATGATATTCTTCTTTGACGAAGCACACTTGCTGTTCGACGACGCCCCGAAAGCGCTCGTGCAAAAGATCGTGCAGATCGTTAAACTCATCCGCTCCAAAGGAATTGGCGTTTATTTTGTGACACAGTCACCTTCGGACATACCGGACGAAGTGCTCGCGCAATTGTCAAACCGCGTGCAGCACGGGCTCAGGGCGTACACTCCGGCGGAGCAGAAAGCGGTCCGCGCTGCGGCAAGGTCGTTCCGCACGAATCCTGAATTCAATACCGAAGAGGCGCTGATGTCGCTGGGCACGGGCGAAGCGCTCGTGAGCTTCCTTGACGAAAAAGGCGTGCCGTCAATCGTAGAAAACGCGAAGATATTGCCGCCGCAGAGCCTTATGGGCGCCGCAGACGAAAGCTTCATCAGCGACCTGATATATAACGACGAACTTGACGTAGTGTACAGGGGAGTTATTGACCGCGAATCCGCGTACGAAATAATCCGTGCCGCGAACGAAGAGCTCGAGCGCCAGAAAGAAGCTGAAAGAGAGGAAGCCGAGGCCGCGAAGGCGAAGGCGAAAGAGGAAAAAGAGGCTGCTCTGGCGGCGGAGAAAAAAGCGAAGGAAGAGGCAAAAAAGAAAGCCGCAACGTCCAAGACGATTAAAAGGGCCGCGTCAAACGCCGCGTCTTCTGCAGCACGTTCTGTGAGTACGAACCTGGTCAATTCCCTTACCGGCGGCAAGACTGCGAGCGTCGGTACGATCGGAAAGCGTGCCGCGTCTTCTGCGCTGAGTTCTGTGCTGCGCTCCGGTATCTCGTCTATTTTCCGGGGCCTCCTGGGCAATAAAAAATAATCCCGCGACTAAACATTTTTCTTCAAAAACGCGAGCGTGACAACGGGCAGCAGCATTGACCCTATCGAATTGCCCAATATTACGGTCCAGATGAAGCCGAACGCCTTGAGGCTTACGATATTCGCGCATGCGAAATAGCCTATATCTGCGATCGAGTGCTCGAATCCGCTCAAAATGAATACCGGTATCGCGAACAGAATTCCTACGATGTTTTTATTGCTGCGGTACACGCTTACGGCGATATACATCAGTATTCCGCAGAACAGGCCGCGGATCAGCGTCTGAGGGAACGTCTGAGTGTCAAGCTTCGCCTGGCAGAGCGTTATTGCCGCTTCTTTCAGTTTGGGTATTGCAAAGGCGAGCGCGAACCCGCCGGCGCTGACACCGATCGCGTTTCCGAACAGTCCCAGCAGCAGTACCGACAGTTCTTCTTTGCCGTGCGCTTCAGGTATGAATCCGATCTTTCCGGTGTAGAGCGAATACCCGCGCAGACATATTGTCAGCAGCGCGACGGAAAACATTACGGCTCCGACGTATTTATTTTCGCATGCGAGGTAGACGGCGCAGCCGATCGAGATGACGATCCCGGCGGCAATGCCGTTGAGTGTTTTTTTGACGATGTCTTTCATTTGACCTGCTCCCTTTGAATTGCTCTCTTTGAAATGCACCTTTTGAATTGCTCCCTTCACCGGCGGCGTTCGGGGGGGCGTCCCGCGGCACGCATATGTTTTAGCAAAGAAAGGGGCCGTTGTCAACCGCTATCTTTTAATGTTTCCGCGTTTGTGCTAAAATATGGGACACAATTACATTACTGCCAGCCCCGGAGGGAAAAGATGAAAAAGATATTGACCGCAACGCTGATCACATTATTGACCGCAGCTGTTCTGGCCGCCAGCCTGTCAGTGTTCGCGCTTGCCGAAGCCGAAACCACAGAAATACCCGCAGAGACTGAAGCGGCGGCTACGGTCCCGGCGGAAGAGCTTGTCGAGCTTGAATACGTGCGCTTTACTGCCACGGGCGACGATCCGTACGGGACGTTCCATCTTATGGATAACGGCGATAATACAACGATCGATCCGGACGAGGTGGTCTGGGCGGCCGTTCGTTACCGCTCGATAACGCAGTTCGACACGGCAGGAGCGGAATTGTACGGGCAATTATACGTCGTCCCGCCGGCGGAACCGCACATTCCGATAAAATACGTACATAGCGGCCAATGGGAGACCGCGATCGTTGACCTTACGTCGGTCAATGAAAATTCGGAGCTGGACTCGATCTGGGATTCGATGCATTACCAGAATGTTGACGTCGTACGTTTCGATCCGATGGAACCGAGCCGCAATGCCGAAGCGGATGAGCAGGCGGAAACTGCCGGAAAAGTGAAAAAAGGGTTCTCGATCGACGTGGCCTGGATCGCTTTCTTTGAGACCGAGTACGCGGCTAAGACGTATACAGGCCGCGAAAAGACGACGAGCGCTGTGCTCGATGCCGATTCGCTCTCTTCGATCACGGACGCCTACCATATGGTAGCGACGAAGCTTTCAGAGATGGCTGTGCTCCCGACCGTCGCACCCGCTACCGAGCCGCCGGCACCTACACCCACGAAAGCTCCGACGGAAGCTCCTGTTGAAACCGCGTTGCCAACTAATGATCCTGCGGTCAATTCCGCTAAACCGAACGGCAGCGGTTCCGCCACGGCGCCTTCAAACTCCGGCATAAAAAAAGACGGGGGCAACAAAACCGGATTGATCATCGGTATCATTGCCGCCGTCGTAGTCGCGTGCGTATGCGTTGTGCTCGCACTCGTTATTAAAAAGAAGAAAAAATCCAAATAAATATCTGATTCCGGGCCCCGCCAAGGTGCTGCTATAGTGCCGCGCGGGGTCAATCTTCGCCTAAAACGATGAGTTTGTCCCCTTCTTCGAGCGTTACGGTATCATCAAGAACGGCATCGAAATTACTGCCTTCTCCGCTATCAACGTGTCCTAAATACGTGTACCCGTACTGCAGCACCCTCTGCCTGATCTCGCGCACTGTGCGCGTCCCGGTGAGCCCGAGCGCTTCCGCGTCTTTCAGGTAAAGTTCGCTGCCGGTATTGGAAAGGATCTCTTTGAATACGCCGACAAGTTCCGGATTTTCAGCGATCTGCGCCAAGATAAGCGACGAGATGTTTGAGACTACAAGGAAGTCGGTGCGCTCGCCGTCTCCGACAAGTTTTTCGCTTATTTCTCTGCGCAATTCTACGGTTATGTTATACTGCAGCTTGAAGCGCGCACGGATGTCGCGAAGGTTGAGCAGCATGAAGATCACTTCCATGTCCGCTTCTTCCGGGTCTTTGTCGTGGTCGTTCAGGATCACGACGTGCTCCGTCATTTTGGCGTATTTTATCAGTTCTTCCGCGGAGCGCAGATCGGCGCTTATGCAGACGAGACTCATATTGCGTGCCGCGGCTGCTTCCAGAAGCGGTTTCTGCTCTTCTTCGGTGATCTCGCGCCCTACGACGTACACGCGGTCAACGTTTCCGGGGAGTTCTTTGAGGATGACCGGCAGCATTTCGTTTTCGCCGAAAATGACGGTCTCTGTTTTGGGCTCGTTGACGGCGGCGTCATGGCGGGTTTCGGACAATGCTTCTGCGCTGCCTGCCGGGTCCGGTACGAGCGCCGAGATGCCGGAGGAATCGGAAAAGACAAGGAGCTTATCCGTTGTCCGCAGCTCGAGCGCGGCTGGAGGATTGAGTTTGGTCTCACCGTCGCGGAAAACGCCCGCCGGAACGGCATTGTTTAATTGACCCATAACGTCTGCGTACGTTTTTCCTGCGGCCTCCGGGAGGTCGATCAGATAAAATTCGGACCCTTCGAAATTGAATACTTCGGTAAACGTTTCGGAAAGGCCTGCCTGAGTGCAGGAATGCGCGATCATTTTCGCCAGCACGTTGTTAGTCTGAAGCGTGGAAATATTGTGCGTTTCGGCCATGGACGGAGGAAAACTGTACTCATTTTTTGAAACGATCGCATTTACACGCACGTCTTTGACGTTCTTTTCCTTCATATACGACGAGACTGCAAGGATCGCTTTGAACGTCTTGAAATCGTCCGTCGGGCTTATGATCACGGAGCGGCACGTCTCCACCGAGCATTTTTCGATCGACGCGGGGTCGGTTACGTCAACGGTGCGGCAGAGCAGTTTGAAGTTTTTCGGGACTTCGAGGTTTTCTTTGAGTTCCTGTTCGAGTTCTTCGCGGTCAATGTCTGCCGCCAGCACTACGCATGCCGGTTTTCCTTCGGCGGCAAGTATCAGTTCGTTCAGCAGCGTATATTCGCCCGGCGTAAATCCGAGGACAACGATGTGGTCTTCTTCCAGCACGCGTGAGTTTCCGCGCTTGAGTTCGATTATTTTTTCCTCAATGACGCTGGTGATTATACCGATCAGGACGCTGGTGAACAAGAGACCGACGATCGCGACGATCGACATCAGGATCAGGTATCCGATCCCGCCTTCGTCAAAGTAAGGCATCCAGGCGTTGATCACGGTGGCAATGCTGTTCCAGATCACCGATCCTGCGCCTTCTTCTTCGCCGTTGAACCGCAGGGCGATTATGAGCAAGGCGATAAGGACCGCCACGATCAAAGATCCAATAATAAGCGCGCGAATCAGTCCCAGCGAACCTTTTGATGTGTGGCGGTCGAACCAGTAGTCAAAACGTTCTTTGAGGGACGGTTTGGTTTTCTTATTTGTTGTTTTTTTCATGGGGTCCATCTCCCTGGTGATGCGTTATTGTGATGAACTCGTGTGCGGTTGGGCGGGTCTTATTTTTTTGATTTAGCTTTCAGGATCAGGGCTACCACTGCGATCGCGACGATAAGTACGCCGCCGGCAATAAGTCCGATTATGAGGGGTTTGTTGTTTTTGGGCTGTTCGGTTTCGCCGGGCTCGGTCTTTTCGGTCGGTTTCGGCGCGTCGGTTGCGGGATTTTCGGGTTTTTCGGTGGGTTCTTCAGGCTCGGAGACCGTGATCGTAAGCGCGAACTCTTTCTCGCCGTAAACTATTTTTGCCGCTTTTTCGCCGGCAGAGGAAGTGTCAAAACCCTCGACCATGCTTTCATTGACCGCGACCCTCTTCGTCTTGCCGCTCTCGTACGTGGTGACAATGACCGCGCCCGCAGCGTCGAACTTGTCCCCGACCTTATATGCGGTCTTGGGAGTGCCCTCAAGTGTTACGTCAGTGATCGCTTCCTGATACTCGGAGATAACGATATTGTCAACGTACGCCTCGCTTATGCGCATTCCGAATGCGAGTACGCTGCTGTCAACGCTGACCAGCGTATTATTTACGGTCGCTTTTTCTTTGCCGGTGTTATCGAGCACTTTTACGGTCGAATAATAGCGTACTTCCGAGAAGAGTTCGTCGTAGCCGTCAACAATGTCTGAAAATTCGAGTGTTCCGACGAGTGCGCCGTTTGCGAAGATCTTTGCTCCTGTTCCGTAGTCGGCAATGCTCAGCGTCGTGAAATTTTTACTGAAACTATCGGTTGTCTTGAGCGTCACGACCTTGTTGTTAAGGTATTTCTGGCCTTTATCGACTGTCTTTCGCTCGTCGTAGTACTTTACGTAAATTTTGATCGATTTGTCGTTCGGGATGATGTATATTCCGTTCGGCCCGAGCTCCATGACTCCGCTGCCGCCGCTTTTATCATCTTCGAAATACGGGTTGATCTGTGTTTCGCCGGAGGTGCGGAAAAACATTCCGAAGCCCTGGTTTGCGGGCAATCGAAGGTCGGCGGAGAATACGTATTTATCGGTGAGGCCTTCTTCGAGGAACATCTGCGCGAACGGGGCAAATTTCAGGCTTTTTCCACTTTTATCCTCAAAAACTTTCGTAATGTGCTCAGCGGTCGCATTGCCCAGGATCCAATGTTCCATCAGTTCTTCGATCGTAGAAAAGTCTGTGTCCGTTTCGAAGTTTTCAAAATCTATAGTATAGTTTTTGGCCCCCATCGCGCCTTCATACGGCTCTCCCCAGTCGGCAACAAATTGCTCGAGTTCGGTCGGTGCCGCTTCTGCCTGTCCCGGCTCAGCGTCTTCCGCCGCGTTTGAGAACGATATTCCGCCTATCATTATGACAAGGACAAGTAAAATCGCCGTCAATACTTTTACGGCTGTTGTTTTTGCATAATTTTGTTTCATTTCTTTTTCCTCCGTGCATTTAATGCTATTTTTTATTTAAGCAGCTGGATTTTTAAACACTAAAATTGTACTATTTTTCGCCGTGTTTTTCAAGCGACATAATTAATTGGGAAAAAGGAAAAAGGCGCACATAATTAATTGGGAAAAAGGCGCCGAAAAAGGCATAAGAAAGCGCAAAAAAAGAAGACCCTGCGCCTTTTGCACAGAGCCTTCAGAGAGATCCGGCGGCTACATATTTTCACAGGCCGTCGCCAGCCAACTATCGTCTGCATCGAAGAGCTTAACTGCTGTGTTCGGAATGGGAACAGGTGTGTCCTCTTCATCATCGCCACCGGAAATATTTAAGATACTTTCGGGTCTCCCCTATTGTACCTTCAAAACTGAATATTACAATCAACTCTATGAGTCCTCTTGTCTCAATCCTCGACTCGAATCTTACTTCGAATACTTGGTCAAG
>JAFWQX010000058.1 GCA_017508875.1 Clostridia bacterium
AAATGAAAAAAAGCGAACCGAATGATAGCACGAATTTTGGGTCTCATGCGATCCCTACATTGATTCGCATTTCGGTCAAACAAAATTCTTAGCTATTCATTCGGCTTCGCCAAAGAGAAAAAGGTTGAAAAGCGGCCGTGCGACCCTCCTCACCAATACGGCCGCAAATGAAAAAAGACAGCGCTGCGGCCGTGTGCTCCGCTATCCGGCTCCGTGCAATGTTAATGAGGTAGTATTTTGGGCGCAAAACACCGCCTGAATCTCAGTTTTTGGTTTTCAGGCGGTGTTTTCAGAGTGAGGGCGCCGTCTCCCGGCAAAAAATTGGCGCATTGAGGTGCTCAGTCAATTTGGAATGGGGTGCGAGTTTCACTTGATTTTTTTGCCTTAACGGCGTATAATGCAGACATGACCGCAATATCTGGGATGTTCGGTAAAAGTCCGTTCTTTTGAACCTACAGTTTGAAACAGGGACTCCTTATTGATACGGACGTGAAGGTAGGGCCGCAAGCTAATTCCGCGAGTTTATACCGCGGCGGCGGAAGACTGAGCGTACGCATAGGATACCCACCTATCTAAGAAGATAGGTGTCAAAGCCGGATTCGGCATCCCGGAGTGCGGTATTTTAATCTTAACTCTGAACTCTTAATTCTCCAAACTCCATTTAGACTTCTGCGAAGCCGAGTGAATGGCTAAGAATTTTGTTTGACCGAAATGCGAATTAATGAAGGGAACGCATGAGACCCAAAATTCGTGCCATCACTCGGTTCGCCTCTGAACTCATTTGCCATTAGCAAACCTACCATCTCGTTGTCCAACGCTCGCTGTACGCCTCGTCTGACCCGCCCCCAGGAGCGCCGGACCGACCGGCAATTTTATCCATTGCCGCAGACGCGCTCTCGGCATCACGCTTCTTCTGCAAAAGAATCGAAAACGTTGCCCGGTCCGCAGGATCGAGCGGCACCTCCACCCACGAATCCGTCCAGGACGAAAGATAAGCAGCATTAGAAAAAGCCAACTCGTTGACACCGTCCTCGCAGGACGCCAGGAGCGGCGTTCCGTTCAGTACCGCAGAAGCAAAATCTTCGAGAATGAGCTCGTGGCCGTCGCGCGAAGAGCTGTTTGTAAACACTTCCTCAGTCATAGGAGGAAGCGCAAAACTCTCTTTAGAATTAAAACAAAACTCGCGCTCCGGGACGCCGAGACGCAGCACTTCGAGCCTGCCGTTCTCCAGCACGATACGCCCGCGGTCGAAAGCCATCTCGAGCCTGTTGAGCCCGGGCGCCTCGCCTGTAGACGTCACAAAAACGCCCGAACCGCCGCCTTCAAATTCGGCGTATACGGTCGCTTCATCTTCAACACTTATGCGATGGTACCTTCCTTCGCGGCAGAAAGCCCGCAACCTTTTAGGAAGGCCTAACAGCCAGATCCAGATATCAATATTATGAGGCGCCTGGTTCAGCATAACGCCTCCGCCTTCACCGCGCCACGTCGCGCGCCAGTCGCCCGAGTCGTAATACGCCTGCGTCCTGTACCAGTTGGTAATGATCCAGGAAGAGCGCTTAAAGGCGCCCATTTCTCCGCTCGCGATTATACTTCTCGCCTTGCTGAACAGCGGATCGGTGCGCTGATTGAACATGATCCCGTACACCTTTCCGCACTTTTTTGCAAGTTCGCACGCTTCCTTCGCCTTTGAATATTCCACGTCCGCCGGCTTCTCGCTCAGCACGTGAAGTCCCGCTTCGAGCGCGCGCATCGCGATAGATGAGTGAAAACGGTGAGGCGTAGAAATTATCACGGCGTCAATTCCGTTTCTGTCGGCATCGGCAATCAGCGCCCCTGCGTCAGAATAGACAGGGACGTCGGGATATTTTTCCGCAAGCGCATCACGTTTCGCGGGGTCAATATCACAAAGCGCCCCCAGCGCCATACCCTGGATCGCCCCCCTGCTGATCGCAGCAGTGTGGACGGAACCTATATTGCCAACGCCAATAACAGCAACTTTCAACTTGCCACTTGCCACTTCTCATACTCCCCCGTACGTGCCGCTGGTGTCGCTGAACACAGCCTGAACGTCATCCTTCCTGCGGGAAGTCTTAACGCGCTTCATAAGTTCGCTGTAATAAAGCTCATCGTCGAACGGGATCTCGATCTCTTTTCCGAGCCATGCAGAAAGATGCATTGCGTTGGAGATCGTAAGGCCTTTTATACCTTCTTCGCCGCCCGCGACCAGCGGTTCGCCGCGCAGGATAGCACCCGCAAAAGCGTTCAGGACGCCGGAATGCTGCTCGTTTTTACCGTCAGTCTCGACTTCCACGGTCGTGCAGTGAGGAGCGGCAAAAGCAGATTTATTGACGCGCGTGAACTCAGGCTCGGGCATCTCCAGCTCTGTAAGCAGGAGCTTGCGTCCGTCGGCAATTATTCTTGCCCCGTCCATCGTGATCTCAAATCTGTTGCTGCCTGGAGCGTCGCCTGTAGACGTGATGAACGTGCCGGTCGCGCCGTTCGGATATTCTACGAACGTCGTAACGTCGTCCTCGACCTCGATATCGTGCCACTTTCCGAAATACATTCGAGTGTACACCTTCTTAGGCATACCGCAGATCCATTGCCACAGATCGAGGTTATGAGGGCACTGGTTGAGCAGCACGCCGCCGCCTTCGCCGGACCACGTTGCCCGCCATGCGCCTGAATCATAATATGCCTGAGGGCGGTACCAGTTCGTGATGATCCAGTTCGTACGTCTGATGTTTCCGTATTTGCCCGACTGAACGAGTTCGCGCATCTTCCTGTAGAGGCAGTCAGTACGCTGGTTGAACATCATTCCGAACACTACGCCCGCGCTCTTCGCAGCCTCGTTCATCTCTTTTACCTGCTTGGTATATACGCCGGCAGGCTTCTCGCACATTACGTGTATGCCGCGCTTGAAGCATTCCATAACATATTTCGGATGGAAATAGTGCGGAACGGCAATTATTGCAGCATCGATCAGGCCGCTGTCAAGCATTTCTTCCGCCGTATTGAACACCGCAACTTCGGGTATTTTGGATTTAGCGTACTCAAGGCGCGCCGGATTTATGTCGGCAACGGCTGCCACTTCGATCTCCGGGCAGCGGCCTGCCAGTATGTTGGCAATATGGCCTGATCCCATGTTACCTACGCCTACGATACCAAGTCTGACTATCGATGAATTAAGATTGCTCATTATCATTCCTCCGTTATATTGTGCTTTATGATTCGCTTATATATTCAATTTCTGTCTCCGGCAGCAGCCTGTCGTGCTTCGTCTCGGCGCCGCCCGCTTCTCCAACGAAAACGACTTCACACCCTCTTTCCCAATTAGGAGCTATCGTGAATTCGTATTCAAGTGGTCCGTGAACGCCCATGCCTATATTAGCAGCATACAGCGTCGCTTCTTTCAGCAGCCCGCCTTTAACATCAGCCCGAAAGTTCCCTTTTATCTTGAATTTCAACTGCTCTGAGGTATTGTTTTTCACCTCATAATGGCAGTATATCCTGACGTACTTCCCGCTGACTTCGAATCCGCGGAAAAAGCTGCCCTCTTCAATAATAGTTATTTTCTCCGGCTCGCGGGAAGGTGCAGGGCTGCAGGCGCACGTAGCGAACAGCGTCATCAATAAAAATAAAGCGATAAGTTTTTTAACCGTAGTGCCCATTTTCTTCCTCGCTCCTTTCAGATTATTCAATTCCCATCGCTTTAAGATTCAGGTAGCTTCTCTTCAGGCACTCGAACGGATCTTCCCCGTAGCAATCGTCCTGCTCCACGAGAAGATACTTCGTCCCCGCCGCCTCCGCCTTCTCAAGCACGCGGTCAAAATTAATATTGCCCTCTCCCACCACGGCCATTCGGGGCTGGCGGTCAACGCATGCCATATCTTTCAGGTGTATGCAGGGCACGCGTCCGGACAATTTTTCTATCCACTGCGCAGGGTCTCCGCCGCCGTACTGCACCCAGTACGTATCGAGCGTAAAGCCCATTTCTTCCGGTTTGAACGCGTCGGCAAGTTTCTCTATATACAGTCTGCCGTCCGCGGCGCGCATAAATTCCATGTGATGGTTATGATACATAAAATACGCTCCGGCCGCGGCGATGCGCTTGGCCGCTTCTTTATATCCGCTTACAAATCTGTCGTAGTCTTCCGGATCGTGAAGGCCTCCGGGCATGCAGCCTATTCCCACGTAGCCGCAGCCGAATTTCTTGTGATCCTCGACCGTCTTTTCAGGCTCCGTGCGGATCTTGTTTCCGTCATAGTGCGTAAGCGCGCAGATGAGCCCGTTCTTTTTGAGCTCTTCAGCCATCCAGTCGGGGTCGTATGCGCAGACGCCCGAAAGCTGGACCGTCGTATAACCTATATCAGCTACTTTTTTAAGCGTTTCCGAAAGGGCGTCCGTGTTCCCGCAATATGCCCTCACCGTATATAATTGAGCTCCAGATCTCATCAAATAATCCTCCTTTATCAATTTGTTGACAATAATTCTTTCAGAGTTTTTGCGGCGAAATCAAATGCTTCGTCCTTAGATCCGAATACGGTGCCGTCAACGGATGCAGCCCCTCCGTCCTGTTCCAGTTTTGCAAGTCCTTCAAACACGGCCAGATGCGGCTCGAGCGTTAACATTTCCCCGGTATATTCGCTAAGGATACGCTTCACGTTTCCGACTCCGCGTCCAGCGGCAACGACGGTACCGTTAGGCATTGCGTCCTTAATGTGCATATACTCGACAAAAGGTTTTAACATTGTCCACGCGCTGTACGTCTCCACGCCGCACTGTACGAAATTTGCCGGATCGAACACTGCTCTTAACTCCGGCAATGCTTTATGTATCTGGAGGCAGCGCTCTGCTACGTCACCGTAAATTCCTTTTTCATTCTCGTGGCACAGTATTATCCCTGCTTTATCCGCTTCTTCGATAAATACTGACAATCTATTAATGACTTCATCGAAATACTTGCCGTATTTATGCGTCTCATCTGCATTTTTAGCGTCTTCCTCAGGAATATGAGGCATAAAGAAGCTGAATATGCGCATATATTTTGCTCCGAGAATAACTGCAGTCTCCAGGCAGCGCTTGAATTTGTCAAAATGCGGCCCGAAGTCGTCAAGTATCTGCTGTTTGCCGAACGGCGACCCTATCGATAACACTGAAATACCCTCGTCTGAAAGCCTGGCTTTGATCTCGGATGCTTTCTTACCGGTCACGTCGCCGATGCTCATTCCGTCTACGCCACGTATTTCGAGATGTGTGAATCCGTTTCTTTTAAGAGCCCGGATCTGCTGGTCCAGTGTGCTGCCCGCTTCATCAGCAAACGCTGACAGAATGTATTTTCTCATTTCAGTCCTCCGTTAATACAAGCATATTCATTGTCTCCGTCGGTCATTACGAGACGCGAAGACGTAAGTTCAGTAAGGTCTTTTTTTATTTGCTCTACAATTCCTACAGGCACCAGTACTGTAAATTTAACGCCATCATCGTATTCTATATCTGTCAGGAGAAGTTCCGCCTCAGCAGAAGCGCCGCAGTTCTTTCCGGATCTGTCCTCAAGGTAATTTCGCACGCGGCCTCCGTCGGTGTAGTTCACCGAGATCGCGATCCGGCTGCAGAGCTTTATCTCCGCCTCTCCCGCGGCGTCAATGCACATTGACGCGCTTCCGGAGTATGCTCGTACAAGGCCTGCCGCTCCCAATAGCGTTCCGCCGAAATATCTGGTGACAACGACGGCTGCATTGACCAGTCCGCGTTTTTTCAGCACGTCGAGCACCGGCATCCCGCCTGTGCCCTGCGGCTCCCCGTCGTCGGAGTAGCGGCAATACTCTCCTTCTTCCGTGCATACGTCGTAGGCATACACGTGATGTCTGGCGTCGGGATAAGTTGAACGGCGCACTTTAATAAAGTCGAGCGCCTCATCTTCTGTGGTGACCGGCTTTACGGCGGCAATAAATCTTGATTTTTTTTCTGTCAGCTCCGTTTCTGCGAAGCCGGCGGGAGTGCGGTAACTATCCGTTGCCATCGTTCCTCCTGTCGCGCGTTCAAATCGCGTCCATCCTGCCGGGCGACCGCTGCAATTTTACATCACCGGGGCCGGAAATGGCAAGTGGCAAATAGGCGAAGCCGGGTGATGACACGATATTGAATTGAGTTAAGAGTTCAGAGTTCAGAGTTAAGAGTTACGAGTTCAGAGTTAAGAGTTAAGAGTTACGAGTTCAGAGTTAAGAGTTAAGAGTTCAGAGTTAAGAGTAACTGGCTATGAGCAACGCTTAACTCGATTTCGTACAATCATTCTCTCACGCTTCATACCACGAATCTTAGTACTGTATCTTGCTGCTGAAGAAGACACCCGTGACGTCTCCGTAAGCGATGATACGCCTGTAGTTATCCATCGTGGCATCTCTGTTTTTTTCGTAGTAACCCAGTATCATCATGTTGCGGTCTCTCACCGTTTTATTCCCGGAAGAATCTGTTTCAACATATCCGATCAGCATACAATTCGGCGTTTTGATTTCTGCGCGTTCCATAATTGCCGCCTCCTTTTTCTGTGCCCAATTATACACCAATGCTGCTTATTTGTCAGTTCTTTTATCGTCGAACATAGATAGATACAATCATCACGGAACAAAACGCAACAAAATTCATCGATTGATAAAAAGTACTGGACAATCGTTTTTTATTGTGGTAAAATCCGTTCGCGCTTTTGAAAAGAGGCGCTTATGACTTACGCGAAGGCGTGAAAGTCAGATAATACAGCCGCCAATGTGGCTCAGGGGTAGAGCAATTCACTCGTAATGAATAGGTCGTGAGTTCGATTCTCACCATTGGCTTAAAAAAAGAAGTCCGCGATCACCCGGGCTTCTTTCTTTTTTGCTTCACTACCGATACGTTCCAAATTCGGCAATAACTCAAAAATCAAAGTTCCTTAAACTCTATTCCGATCTTGTTCCTCAGCGTCTCGAACGCACCCAGCACCTTAAGCGTGCCGTTTTCACGCTCTTTCGCCCTGCCCATGATATAGCAGTTCGTAGGCTCGAGACCGAGCACGTAGTCGCCCGCGGCCATACAGCGCCACTGGGCAAGCACCGGAAGCGTTTCCCCGCTCCATGAAAGCGTCATTGACGACCCGAGCGCAGGATTATCGAGCTTTGCCCAAAAACCGTCCTTGGCCCCGTCGATCTCGTGGAAAAACACGCGCTCCTCTTCCCCCGCCGCGGGAGGATCGAAGCCCAGCTCCCTGCCGAGGCCGGTACGCGCAAAATCCGTGCGGGGTATTGTCCGGCGCGCTTCAGGAAGCGTCAGATGTGCGTCCTCGCAGACCATCGGATAGCCGAAATTGCAATGGTAGATCTGCATTATTTCTTCAGCTTTAGGCGACAGATTCGTGACGCAGTCTTCGACGTCGATTCTCGCTCCGAACGCGCTTACGCGGATCGTGCGCTTAACTTCGAGCACGTGGCCGAACAGTGCCGTTTCACGCACCGTTCCGCTCACAATGATATCGTCGTCAATGATCTCAGCGCGGATGTTGTCGGCGGCAATGCTGTGGTAGCGTCCGTGGATCGGGTGCCATTCGGCTCCGTCGCGGTTCGCAGGCCCCGCCGATCTGAGGCCGCACGTATACAGGAGGCCGCCCGGGAACGTATTCGAAAACTCTTCTTCGTACGGGGCAATTATTGCCGGATTGTCGTAACCGTTTTTGGACATCCAGCTCATATTGACACCGCGAAAACGGCATTGACCGAGGTCAAGCCCCGCATCAGGCAGTACGTCGAGCTCCAGCCCTCCGGCCGTCCTGATCTCAATTATACCTGTGCCGTGCGCCTTGCCCTCCGACACGGTTACCCTGCGAAGCGAAACCAGCTGAGAAAGATTCCCGACGTACCCTTTTCTAATAAAATCGTTGACCTTATGAGCCATAATGATCTCCTCCTTACCATTTGCAATTTGCCATTTGCAATTTGCCACTTGCCACTTGCAACTTATCACTTGCCACTTGCCACTTGCCACTTGCAACTTATCACTTGCCACTTGCCACTTGCCACTGAACACTGAACTCTTAACTCTGAACTTCAAAAACCTTCTATACTTCTGCGAAGCCGAGTGAATGGCTAAGAATTTTGTTTGACCGAACTGCGAACCGATCCCGGGGTTCGCAGTAGACCCAAAATTCGTGCCATCACTCGGTTCGCCTCTTAACTCTTAACTCTCAACCCTTCTGCAGTCCCCAGTACACGCCCTTCGCGGCCATCAGCTCATCGTGCGACCCCTGCTCGATCACTTCACCGTGGCTAAGCACGATGATCTTACCGGCGCCGCGGATCGTTGACAGCCTGTGCGCGACGATCAGCATCGTACCTATATTCTTCATCTTCTCAAGTGAATCCTGGATCAGGATTTCGGTCTCGGTGTCAATATTTGCCGTCGCTTCGTCGAGTATCATTATTTCGGGGCGGTGCAGCACGGTTCGGGCGAAGGACAATAATTGTCTCTGCCCTGCCGAGAAGTTATTGCCCCTCTCGCGCACTTCCTCTTCGAGCCCGTTCTTAAGCTTACCGATAAACTTGTCCGCGTTAACGTACCTGCACGCCTCGTTGACCTCTTCGTCGCTGAACTTCCCGTCGTCGCCCAGCGTTATATTGCTGCGCACGGTGCCGGAGAACAGGAACACGTCCTGAAGCATCTGACCGAAATGGCGGCGGAGAGAACTGATAGTGTAGCGGCGGATATTGACCCCGTCGATCAATATCTCGCCCTGCTGGATGTCGTAATTGCGGCAGATCAGGCTGAGGATCGTCGTCTTACCGGCGCCGGTAGCGCCAACGAACGCAGCGGTCTCTCCGGCCTCCACCGTGAACGAAACGCCGCGAAGCACCCATTCGTCTTCCTTATAGCGGAACCACACGTCGCGGAATTCGATCTTTCCTTTTACTTCCTTTAGCTCCACAGCGCCTTCGTCATCTTTAAGATCAGGCTCAAGATCCAGCAGGCTGAACACCTTCTCCGCCGAAGCCATCGAAGACTGCAGCCGGTTGAACTGCTCGGCCAGGTTCTGGATAGGCGTGTAGAATCTGAAAATGTACATGTAGAACGAAACCACCACGGCGCCCGTTACGGTCGAACCGAGGAACCCGGTGGGGTTAATATAGCCTTTCGCGGCCATATAGAACAGCGTCATCACCGAGCCGAGGTACAGCATGTTGACAACGGGCCTGAATATGGCGAATACGAACATCTGCTCGCGCTTTGACTTGTACAGGCGGTCATTGTGGCCGTCAAATTCGTTCTTTTTGCGCTTCTGGCAGTTGAACGACTGTATGATCTTCATGCCGGAAAGATTTTCCGACAGGAACGTATTCAGTTCGGTGTTGTTGTTCTTAACGTGGCGATGTGCGCGGCGTGCGTATTTGCGGAAGATCACCGTAAACAGCACGACAAAAGGCGTAAACATCATCACGATCGCGGTCAGGCGCCAGTTCAGTATCAGCATCGCGATCAGAACGCCCACGATGACAACGGCGTTCTTAAACACGTTGACCAGAATATCCGTGAACAGCTGCGAGATCGCACCGACGTCGCTCGAAACGCGCGTAACAAGCTTACCCACGGGGATCGAATTGAGCTGGCCGTGAGAGAGGCTCAGTGTGTGCGAATAAACGTCTTCGCGGATCGACGTGATTATGCGCTGGCCTGTACGCTGCAGGACAACGGCCTGGTAATATCTCGCCACCATCGACAGCACCAGAAGTCCGGCGCTGAGGGCAACGATCAGCAGCAGATCTTTCATTTCGAACCCTTCCGTGATCATCTGTTCTGCGCGGCCCAGGATCAGCGGGGAGATTATTTCGTAGGCCACTGACAATAAAAGCAGTATAAATACTACTGCGAACTGTTTTACGTACGGGCGCGCGTAGCGCAAAAGCCGCTTCGTAATATCGCGGTCCTTCATATTGCGCTCGAAACCCATCGAAGTTTTTTTGTCTTTAGTCAGCAGGTACGCCAGCGAGAAAACGACAGCCAGCGCTCCGGCTACAAGTAATAAAATAGCTACGGGCGACATTACAGCCTCTCCCCCCTTTCCTTTTCGGCCTCGATCTTCTGAAGTTCAGCCATATGTTTATATTTCTCGTTGTTCTTAAGCAGTTCTGCGTGGGTCCCCATTCCGGCGATCCGGCCTTCGTCTATAAAGATGATGCGGTCCATATACGACATCGTGGAGATGCGGTGCCCGATTATCAGCGTCGTCATACCCTTCCGGTTATCGCGCAGATTGGTGAGGATGTGTTCCTCCGTCTCAACGTCAACAGCCGAAAGCGAGTCGTCGAGCACGAGCACAGGGGCGTTTCGTATGAGCGCGCGGGCGATCGATATACGCTGCTTCTGGCCTCCGGACACCGTCACGCCGCGTTCGCCGAGGAGCGTCGAGTAGCCGGCAGAGAAGCTCTTTACGTTATCGTCAACGTCCGCCAGTCTCGCGCTGTTTTCCACGAGCGCCAAAGTAGACTCCTCATCCGAAGGCTCTTCGAAAAACGCGATATTGTTCTCGATCGTATCGCTGAACAGGAAATTATCCTGCGGCACGTACGCAATGTTCGCCCTCGCGGCGTATATCGGGATCGTATTGACGTCCTTCCCGTCCAGGAACAGCGTGCCGTCCTCTACGTTATACGTGCGCAGCAGCAGATCCGCGATCGTCGATTTTCCGGAACCGGTGCGCCCGATCACGCCTATATTCTCCCCCGCCTTTACGGTGAACGAGACGTCGTCAAGGACTTTTATCTCCGTTCCCGGGTACGCGAACGTCATGTGGCGGAATTCGATCTCGCCGTTCAGTTTAAGATCCATAGGCTCGGTCACGTTCGGGCCGTCGGCAACGTCGATCTTCGCATCGATAAGAGCGCTTATGCGTTTCATTGACGCCTTACCCTGCGAAGTCATCTTTATCAGTTCCGCGACGGCAATGACGGGCCAGATCAGCGAATCGAAATAGCCGTAATACTCAATTAATTGTCCGGCGTTGAACACGCCCTCGTGCGCGAGCCAGCCGCCGTAGCCCAGAATGATGCATACGACAGATTCGATCAGCAGTTCGGTAAAAATGTCAAGCTTCATCGACAGCTTAACGAACTCGACGTTGACCTTTTCGTTGTCCTTATTATGTTTGCGGAACGTGAGCAGCTCGCGGTACTCATTTACGAACGCCTTGATGACCGCCACGCCGGAGTAGCTCTCCTGAGCAAAGTCGGACAGCTTCGAAAACGCAGCCTGACGCTGCTCCCACTTGGCCTCCATGTACTTACCCATTATAACGCCGATGACCGCCATCAGTGCCATCGGTATCATCGAGAGCAGCGTTAAAAGCCAGCTCATGCGCATCATTTTTATGAACGCCATACCGCCTAATATCACCACGTCGGTGATCATCAGGATGCTCCATGCGAAGCAGTCCTGCACGGTTTCGAGATCGTTGGTGTAGTAGGACATCAGGTCGCCTACTTTATTTACCTGGTAGTACTGCTGCGAGAGGTCTTTGCAGCGGTCAAACATGCTGCGGCGCAGTCCGTGCTCAACTTTCAGTGACGTGCCGATGAAGCACAGGCGCCATACGAAACGCCCTACGACCATAGTAAGGATGATAAGGAGTATAGGCAGGCAGATCTTGTTCAGCACGAATGCCATGTCAAACGGCACCTGCACGCCTCCTATCACGTTATATCCGTCGTTAAGGCCGTTTATGACCATACGGTAGAGCTCGGGGATAATGAGCTCCACGTAGTCTATGCAGAACAGTGTGGCAATGCCGATGAGCAGCGCCCAGCTGTACCGCAAATAGTATTTATTTATATTTTTATCGAATATCATTGTACGTCTTTTAACCCTTTTCTTTATGTCTGGATATTAGGTGTGTCCGGGTTTCCGTACCCGCTGTCTGTTTATGTGTCAGTATCCGCGGCGGCGGCGCTTCTGCTTCGCGAGTTCTGCATTATGCCTATCAGCAGCGCGACAATGAATCCGCCGAAGAACCCGCCGAAGTGGCCGTAATTATCGATTCCCGGATTGAACAACCCGTACGCGAGATTAAATATGACCGACGTGGCGAGCCATGAGAAATTCCCCGTACGCCTGAATTCTTTCGCATTTTTCCCAAGCGTCATACGGTACAGGAGCGCCCCGCCGAGACCCATTATCGCCCCGGAAGCGCCGAGCGAGAGCGCATTCGAAAACGCCAGTCCGAGCAGATTTCCCGCGAGCCCGCCAAGGAAGTATATGAGCCACAGCTGCAGGTTCGAGTAGTATCTGTCCAGCGTACGCCCGAGCATGTACAGGAAAAGCATATTGCTCATCAGATGCATTATATCTGCGTGCAGGAACATCGACGTGATGAGGCGCCACCACTCTCCGGCAAAGATCTTCGCGTTATCCTGAATGCCGAAATTCACGAGCGGATCCGTTCCGGTGCGCACTTTCATAAAATACCCCGCCGCAAACACGAGCACGTTCGCAACGATCAGGAATATCAGCAGGCTCGGGCCTTTAGTTCTGGCTTCAGGCGATGCTTCGAGCGATCGTATTCTCTGCTGCGATTCGGTCACGGTGTACCTGGCTTTCGAGAGCTGTTCTTCCGCCGAAAGCCCGGATGCCGAAAGCGTTTTTTCGAGAGCGGCGCGCACTTTTCTGCTGCTTATCCTTCTGCCGGACACCACTCTGTACGTGCCGTTTTCAGGATCGATCTCGACGATATCCGCGATCATTCCGGCGTCCTCGAGCTTTTTCTGCCCGAGCGAAAGCGCTTCTCTCAGCGCCGCTTCACCGCCTCCCGCACGGCAGCCCGGATCTATCATCAGCATCACGTAAAAATTCACCGAAGTCTTTCTAACTGTGATAGAAATAAGCATATCTGCGAGAGAGAAAATATTATCCCTCCACGCACGGTAATGATCTTCGCCCGGTATTTCCCCTGAAGCCGGGGCAGCGATGACGCCTATCTCCGCATAAGTAACAGAATTATACTCCGAAAGAGCATAACCTCCCGGAGTAGATGCTTTCCTAAAAAATGCGTCGGATATCAGGTTCGCCGCTAAAAGAGAAGCGGCCGCCCTGCACTTTTCCGCGCCGGTACTTACGTTTCCAGTGCTGATTTCCATGAGTTTATATATAAATTACGGTAGCTATTTCTTGATATATACGATCTCGTCGTCGTAAACGTATCCCAGTTCCTCCCTGGCACGCTGCTCGATATATTCGTCGGTATCGGCGACGTTCTCTTCCTCTTCGATCTCCTCGAGCTGCTGCTCGGCGATGGCAAGTTCACTCTTTATGTTCTCGCCGCGGTCAATATTATCATCGAGCGTCTTCTGCTGGCTGATGAGCATAAATACGAGGTACACGGCGATCGCCGCAAATATGATGTTCTGAAAACTGAATATTCTTTTCAACCGCCTCACCTCCGAGCCTTTTCCTTAGTAAGTAATATGGGTACTCGTATATTATATCCATTTGCCCCCGCGTTGTAAATCGCTTTTTTTTATTTTTTGAAGCCGCTTTTTTGAAACAGCTTTTTTGAAACCGGGTCTCCGGAGGGATCTTAGTCGTGATCAAGGTCGGAGCTTCAGTTTTCGTTTCCGCACTCAGCAGCGGCATCAGCATCATCAGCGGCATCGGCGGAGGCAGCGGCAGCAACTTTTTTCTTAGCAGCTTTTCTTATTATGATCGCCACGATCGCCGTGACGAGCACGAGGCCTGCCACTCCCGCAAGCACGTACGGCAGAGTCTTTTTAGAACTTTCCACCGACGTGAAATGGAAGCAGAACCGGCCTCCGGGCGCGGCGTCGCCGTCGGTATAGAGCGTCAATATATCGCCGTCCCCGAGGTTATTGTCGCACCATTTAAAATTAAACTTGAGCGCGCTGCCCGAAAGCCCGAGCACCTTGCGCGGAACGCTGAGCTGAAGGACGTTGCCGCTTACACGGTAATCGGCGTAACCTACCGTCTCCCAGTTCCAGCCGCCTGTACTGCGCTCGATCACGATCCCTTCATCAGTTGGCGCCGTGCGGTTCAAAATAAACTCAAAGTTCTCCCAATCCACCGAATCAGCCGTTGCCGCCTTCGTATCGAGCAGCAGCCTCATCCAATTATCGCTGTCGGAAGGCGTGATGTCAGAAACGGTCTCAACGTAGAAATAAATATTGTCCCTGTCGAACGACACCTTCGCAGTCTTAAAGTCGTTGCGCACGCCGCTGTTCACGTAATGCGTACCGCTCCAGCCGTCCTTATCGCGGTCGTACCTGTTATTAACGTAATGATTATACGTAACGATGGCCGGATCGTCCCACGCGGTCAGATCGCCGCCGATGTCAATAGTTTTCTGCGTGCTTTGTACGTTGTACGGCGAAGCCCCCTTGAAGCGGCGGACGTTGGCAACGAGCTGATAATAGTAGTAGTCCTTCAGATCGCCCTTGCTCGGTTCGATGTCGCGCGAGTTCTCGTCGTCGCACTGATCCGGGAAGCCGTTCGGCACGTTCCCCCACACCTCGTTTCTGCCCGCGATCCACTCGTTCCAGCCCGTCACGAAAATGATCTCGGGATCAACTGAGATCGCGTAATCCCACTGTTCCTGGAAGTTTATTCCGTACAGCTTGGAGTTCTCCATCTTAGAATTGCAGACGATCTTCTTCCCGCGGTAATCGTACGAGTATGAGAATTCCGGCTGGCGCGAATAGCTGCGGCCCATATTATACGGCCCGTTCATCGACGAGCAGTAAAGGTCAACGTAGTTCGCGTTCATCGCTATTCCTACCGTCGTCATTTCCACCGTCTCGTCTTCGTTCTTATAAAGCGCCTGCGGGTACATATGGAGCCAGCCCCAGTACTGATCCGAACGGTCTCCTTCGAAATACGACGGTATGCCGCCGCGGTATGTAAAGAAATTGGCGAGCTCCGCCTGGTACTGGTCTTCAAGGTCGAATCCATCGCTGTGCGCCATCACGAGCGGCTTTCCTTCCCAGTAGAACCACAGATCCTGGTAAAGCCCTTTTTTATATATTGCCTCATAGATCTGCGAAATGGAGGAGCGCGTATTTCCGCTCCATCCGAATTGCATCATGAACCCGATCTGAGGCGTCTTGATCCCGTCCGCTCTCGCTTCCGACCATACTTTGAGCAGATTGAGGTACGCGGGTTCCCACGTATAATTTCCGTTCGTGCAGTCGAAAAGCACGAAATCGATACCGGCATCCGCCAGCAGCTCCGCGTGATTTCTGAGCACGTAATCGTCCATCTCGGTGTAGTATCCGTAGATCGGCTCGTTCCAGAAATACGCCCCCGCCTGATTGGTCTTCCAGATCTCGTGGTAGTAATCGTTCTTCGCCTCGGGATACTGGTCAAATATCCTGGTCACGTTGACCGGCTTATTGTTCGCGAAATTATAGTGCCACGTCCAGTAGAAAATACCGACTTTCTTCTCTTTCTGCTTGCCCGATTGACCCACTTTCGAATTATCGGGAAGCGTGCGCCCGAGGCCGTCCACCGCGGTCCATTGCGTGGGGTCAACGCCGAGCTCCGCTATCTTACTGTCTTCCGGCACGGTCCATTCCGGCGGCGCGGTATGGTAAGGCACGTCGACCTGGTCCGAAATAAAGTTGAACACTTTTTCGACCGGCGCGGCGGCAACGACTTTCCCCCTGAACGATCCGTACACGTGGTACCCGTTATCGAACACGCTCACGCCTCTGACCGGCGGCATATATCTGTCGACAACGATCTTGTTCCCTTCTGTCAGCGTATATTCAAGTACGTATTCACCCGCGGCGAGCGCTCCGCCCGTCAACGACGTGAAGTCGAGCCCTATTATCTCGTTCGCTTCCCAGCCCGTTTTTACGCTTTGCGCGATCTTCTCTCCTTCGAGCGAAAATACCAGGTTCCTGTCCCAGCGGTATATCGCCATGTCCATCGTATGCTTCTTCCCCGCCGTCATCATCTCTATTCCTGCAAATACGATCGGCTCCGTCGTGTGGATCTGCATCTGTACCTTATCGCCCTTGTTCATCTCGATCGATATAAGCTTATCCGAAACGCTGTACGTGGGGAATTCGGTCCTGAGCTCGGGTTCGGCGGCGATCACGTTCCGTCCGGTGCTTTTTCCGCCCGGGGCAATTCCCAGCGCCAGGGCAATGAGTACCAGCATCGTAGCCAATTTATATAGTGTTTTTTGTTTTTTCAATTGATTTATTTCTGTCCGTCTCATACTGTTAAGCTCTCCCCTCGCTCCGGCCGCGGTCAATCACTTCTCCAACCGCACTGCTGCGGCGGTCAATCAGTTCTCCACTCGCGCTGCCGCTGCAGTCAATAAGTTCTCCACTCGCGCTGCAGCGGCGGTCAGTCAGTTCTCCGCTCGCGCTGCTGCGGCGGTCAATCATTACTCCCATCGCGCTGCCGCTGCGGTCAATTCTTTTTTTATTATATCATTTTTTTGCCTGTTTGGAAACTACGAAGCGAGCAAAGCGAGCAAAACCCGCCTGCTCCTTTTTGCGGCAGTATCAGATAGGTGGAATGTACGGCCGCAGCTCTGTCTTTTTCTATTTGCGGCCGTCTAAATGAGCAATGAGGCCGCTTTTCACCTTCTTATCTTTGGCGAAGCCGAATGAATAGCTAAGAATTTTGTTTGACCGAAATGCGAATCAATGTGGGGAGCGCATGAGACCCAAAATTCGTGCTATCATTCGGTTCGCCTTTTTTCATTTGCGGCCGTATCGGTGAGGCAGGTAGTACGGCCGCATTCCTCCTTTTCCCTATTTGCGGCCGTATAAATGAGAAATTCCCGCCGTCAGACGCCGCCCTGATGCGGCGCCCTTTTTGCAAATGGGACAAAACTCCGAGTTTGAGCAATTTTGTCCCATTTTATCGCCCATTTGACGGCGCCCTGATGCGGCGCCCACGCCAAAAAACTACCTTATTAACATTGCACGAAGCCGGATAGATGGCTAAGAATTTTGTTTGACCGAAATGCGAATTAATGTATGGAACGCATGAGACCCAAAATTCGTGCCATCATCCGGTTCGTGCCCCATTTCCTCGCTAGATTGACGGCGCCCTGATGCGGCGCCCACGCCAAAAACACAACCTCATTGACATTGCCCGCCGGAAAAAGCCGGAAAAACACTTCCTCCAACCTCATTTAAAAATTGCCAGCGGGCAAAAATTTCGCAATTTTCCGCAAAACGCAAAAAAACACTATTCTATTTTGTTTTTTTGTGCTATAATTAAGCCACTTACAGCCCACTATATTATCTAGGAGGTAAATTTATGAACAAATCAGAACTTATCGCAGCAGTAGCACAGAACGCAGGACTCACCAAAAAAGACGCCACCGCGGCTGTTGCAGCAACATTCGACGCCATCAAAGCAGAACTCGCTAAAAAAGAGAAAGTTTCCCTCATCGGTTTCGGCACCTTTGAGGCAAGAAAACGCCCCGCAAGAACCGGACGCAACCCTCTTACCGGCGAAACGATCAAAATCGCCGCTTCCTATGTTCCCGCTTTCAAAGCAGGCAAAGCCCTTAAGACCGAGGTCAATAAGAAAAAACGCGCTGCTAAGAAGTAATCTTTCTGCGCAGCTCGAAGGGACAATTAGTTTATAACAAATCTATTTATTTAGGAGGAGTAAAATGTCTTTTTTAGATAAGATTAAAGGCGCTTTCAAACCCGCAGAAGAAAAACCCGCAGACGAGAAATCGTTTGTATACGAGACCATTCCGACCACCATCGAAGAATTCAAAGCACTTGCCGAGAAAGCAGCAAAAGACGAATTCGAAGTCATCGCTCTTACAGTAATTGCCTTCAATATCTTCCCCGTTAACGCAGACCTGTCCTACGACATGCTGAACGTTCTCAAAGGACCCGCTCCGCTGAGCGCTCAGGAGAAAGCTTTAATCAAAGAGCAGTTAAGAGATAAGGATTATCTGCCCCGTTCTTATTTTGCCGGCGCTACACCCGCAAATAACTACGAGCCTTCAGAGCCCCTTACGATCGCTGTTAAAGCTAATCCGTACAGCCGCGACGCCGAAGGATATTTCACCGCCTACATCACTTCCGGCGGTGCGGATAATCCGCGTCCGATCACTGTTCGCTTAAAGGCTTCCACCGGCGAGTGGTTCCTCCACAACTTCTCCGGTTTCCTTCCGGGAATCCGCGTTCCCGCCGCAAAGGATCCGTGGGCGTAACAGCAATCTACTCAAACTAAAACAACTGGCAGCCGGCGGCCCGATCGCCGGCTGTTTCTTATATTGCTCATTTTTCTTCGGAGGTTTGTGATGAGTGGCACACGATTTCTAATTTTGACAATTTGTGTGCCAAAAATTTTTCATTTTTTCAAGGGGATCGAGGATGAGTGGCACACGATCTCTAATTTGGGCAATTTGTGTGCCAACAATTTTTCATTTTTTTATGGAAATAGAGGAGGAGTGGCACACGATCTCCAATTTTGGCGATTTGTGTGCCAACAATTTTTCGTTTTCCCTCCTGGAGGCAGAGCCGGCCTGGCACACAAAACCCAGATTTACCGATTTGTGTGCCAAAGTTGACCGCGGCCGACTTGAGAGACAGCGCCCGCATGGCACACAAAACCCGAAAAAACCGATTTGTGTGCCAAAGTTATCTGGCGCCCGGCCGAGAGACAGCGCCCGCATGGCACACAAAACCCAGATTTACCGATTTGTGTGCCAAAGTTATCTGGCGCCCGG
>JAFWQX010000005.1 GCA_017508875.1 Clostridia bacterium
CATTAGTATCAATAAATACTCTCATGATCTATTAGAACTCCTGATTTCTTTAACCATATCCATAACAGCATCATCTGATGTTAAGCAGATTCGTTGTGCTTCGCCGGCCAGCTCGCTTTGAAGCATTTGCATGGCGTAAACAGCAGAATTGACGATACGGACTGTGTTTCCTTCAACAATAAAGGATACACGATCGCCGCTTGAAACGCCGAGAACGTTGCGTACGTCCTTTGGAATCGTTATTTGCCCTTTTGACATGACCTTTGCGTTGTCAACAAATGTGTTTGCCAGCATTGTTTCACCTCCTGATTCACCTGGAAAGTAGGGAATTCCCTACTTAATTATAGATCAATTATTCGTAGAAATCAATAAAAAATGCACACATCATCCTGATTCTCTCAAAATGATGTGTGCGATCGTTTTTACTATCAGTAAAATATTAATGCTTACTTAAGCGCGCGGCCCGGCTTGAAAACGGGCTTCTCACGCATTGCCTCTTCCACCGCGACGGCGACGGCAACGGTAGCGCCGACCATGGGGTTATTGCCCATGCCGATCAGGCCCATCATCTCTTTGGCCCTGTTGAGGGCTCTGTCCCTTTACACTGTATGCCGCACACATGGTATGCTCCGCATACGGCCTGTTGCCCAGTTAACAATGATTGCACACATCATTCTCGAAAAGAGCAATCACATTATGCCATGTTTTAATGGATTCGTACACGGCTTTTTTGAACAGCACAATAATCACATTTCTGATATGTTACTAATTACCCAGAGAACAAGGTATATAAGTTAAAAATATCTATTGAAACTATTGTGACAAATACGCAGCCCTCTCTGAACGTCACATTATCATTCCCTTCCAGGCGCAGTTTTTTCATACAAATCCTCACATAAAAAGATGCACACGTCATCCTGATTTTCTCAAAATGATGTGTGCATCTGTTTCTTCTTTTTTATGATGATCAGCAACAATATGGCCGCAATGATTACGCCGCATACGGCAATACCGGTTATCAGAAGGACTTTTTTGCTGCCGGGATTACTGTTCTGATCTACGCCGGTGTTCGCTTCAGTCGGAGCAATCGTAGGCTCAGCTATTGAAGCCTCAGTCGGGACAGACGTTGGCTCGGCAATAGGTACTTCTGTCTGTTTTTCGGTCGGTACAGCAGCGGTGTAAGCGGGATCTCCTGACGCGTCAGGATCGGTCTGTGCGGGTTCAGTTGCAACCGCGGCCGCGAGTCCGCCTTCCAGATATTTTGCCGCAAAGGCATCGGCAGATTCGGTATTAGCAAAAAACGCAATGTAATACAGTTCAAGTGTCGTGCTCTCGATCACTTTCGGGAACGGATCAAATCGAAGATTTGACAACGTGCCTTCCCAGTATTTATCCTTGAACAATTCCACATTGACAGTCTGAACGTCTTCGGTGGCTTTGTAAATGATATCCCGGTTTTTCGTTTCGTTAAAGCCGGTGTGCAGATCAGTCTGCCAGTAAATATTGCCAACTCTGCCGTTCGCTACGGTATTTACACGTATCCCCAGCTGCATTACCTTGCTCTCCCCGGCGTCTATCTCTTCGATATCTCCGAATGCCGCCAGTGAACCGAAACATAGTTCCAGATACGGATCGCTGCCTTCGGTGAGATCAAGCAAATATCGGCCATCATCAAAACGGATATTGCTGACCAGTTTTTTTGAACCCGAAAGCAATAAGTTGATGACATCATCCTCTTCGTCAAACGAAAACAGCGCTGTTGGCCCGGATATCACAGGGGTTTCAGGCGAAGCTCCGGTATTGATATATTCGTGGTCAAGATGGCGGCCGGCATGCGGGGCAGCAAGGCTTTTTGCGTCAAGGAGACAATAAGGTGTACTTTCCGTTCCTGTGTACGCTCTGGCATCCTCTTCTTTTTCGAAGAATGCGATCCACGCGATGTCAACATAGTCTCCTTCCCCAACAACGCCGCGGTCAATGCTGCTGTCATAACCGTCCGCGTCCCAGTCCGGTTCAAGAGGATCGATACGAATTCCCTGTGTTTCGGTATAATTCTCTGAATCCCAGACTGACTCGCTGCCGGGCAGGACGGCAACGGATGTCAGATCGACAATAAGCGTTTCCCATTCGCCCGTATAGACGTACCGCAGCGGAATATACGGCTGTTTAGCAGGAGTAATATAAAGCTGCCCGATGTATTCGATATTGTTAGGATTGTACCTGGCGGCAGTCCTGTGTCTGACCGCCGCCCATTTCACAGTGTCAGGGTCGATCGTGCTGTGATGCCCGTTCTCACTGAAATCGAAAATTGCATGAGGATCTGAGTTCTGGTTTATAAACCTCACATATTCAGTTTCCGTCTCCGCCTCCGATTGCTCCGGTTCCGCCGCACAAACCTCCAACGTGCGCGGCACCGGGCTCGAGAGTACAAGCATCAGTACAAAAATCATAATAGCTGTCCGTTTCATAGCTGCCTCCTCATATATATTATTTCCAATATATTATTTCCGTCCGGCCTCCCCCGACTCAGATGCGGGCTCCGTCGACTATCATTTTCCCGGCTACTTCCGCTCCATCCAGTTCCCGGGGGGAAATATTTTTAATTACAGACATTGCCGCAGCCGTTCCCGCCGCCTGTCCCATAGCCGCGCAGTCACCCGTTACTCTATAAGAAGCATGTGCTTCGTGGCTGCCGGAAATACAGCGCCCCGCGGTAAGCAGATTGCCCACGTTCTTCGGGACAAGACATCTGTACGGTATCTGATACGGTCTGCTGACGATCCCGACCGTCTGCGCTTTTCCGTCCGGTTCATGGATATCGACGCCGAAGCAGCAAGTGGTGATCCCGTCGCGGAACTTTCTTCCTTCTGTAATGTCATCCAGCGTAAGTTCATATTCACCGGTTATCCGGCGGCTCTCGCGCACACCGATCATAGCGGCCGTCTGCTCAATCTGCGCGTTTTTGAATTCGGGACAATACCTGCGGAAAAACGCGAGCGCTTCCCAGACGCGTTCGCGGCCTTCCGCCTCAGCCAGGGACAATTGTTCCGGATCGAGGGGATCATAGCCTCTCATGTGAGTCATCTGAAGCACCCCTCTGTGTAGACCAGGTAGTTTCAGAAGCCACGGATTTTCAAAATTAAACGAATAATCATTTACACCCGCAGCCGCCAGACCGTCGCACATAACGTGATACAGATCGGTGTGCGTGGAGTAGGGGTTGTTCGCGCGCTGGACGTAGTCCATATGGCTGATCGTGAACATCAGAGTCATAGGCTGGCATGCCCCGTCGGAATCTCTGCCTACGCAGAACGGCGCGCCTGACCGGGCGGCAACGTCCCCGTCTCCGGTGCAGTCGATCACGCGTTCTGCAAGATAGGCGGAGCGGCCGCTTTTATTCTCGACCGTGATCCCGTAAATGTCATTGTCGCACGTGAGCAGCGGCGCAGTGAACATTGTGTGGAACAAAACTTTTACTCCGGCATCACGAAGCAGGCGGTCAAGCGCGAGCTTCATGTATTCAATGTCGAAGGTATACATCGGCCCGCTGTGGTCGTTCATGCCTGCGGAATTAATGATCTCTACTATTTCACGGACAATGCCGCCTTTGTTTTCGTAGTCGAACAGCGGATTGACCAGACCGCTGGTCCACATTCCGCCGAGACAAGAAAAACGCTCGACAAGCAGCACTTTCATACCGTTACGCGCCGCGGACAACGCCGCGCATACGCCCGCCGGACCACCGCCGGCAACGATCACGTCAAATTTTCCTTTTACGGGTGTTATTATTTTTTCTTCAACAAACTGCTGCATATTGCCTCCGTCTGTGCCTGTCAGGCTTGAAAAGATGCACACGTCATCCTGATTTTCTCAAAATGACGTGTGCGATCGTTTTTACTATCAGCAAATATTAATGCTTACTTAAGCGCGCGGCCCGGCTTGAAAACGGGCTTCTCACGCATTGCCTCTTCCACAGCCACAGCCACGGCCACGGTAGCGCCGACCATGGGGTTATTGCCCATGCCGATAAGACCCATCATCTCAACGTGCGCAGGCACGGAGGACGAACCGGCGAACTGAGCGTCGGAGTGCATACGGCCCATCGTATCGGTCATACCGTACGAAGAAGGACCGGCAGCCATATTGTCCGGGTGAAGAGTACGGCCCGTGCCGCCGCCCGAAGCCACGGAGAAATAAGCCTTGCCGTTCTCGACGCACCACTTTTTATAGGTGCCGGCAACGGGATGCTGGAATCTGGTCGGGTTAGTGGAGTTGCCCGTGATGGAAACGCCGACGTTCTCGAGCTTCATGATGGCAACGCCTTCCGGAACGTTGTCCGCGCCGTAGCAGCGCACAGCCGCTCTCGGACCCTTGGAGTACGCAACTTCCTTGACCACTTTAACGGTCTCGGAGTACGGATCGAACGCGGTCTGCACGTACGTGAAGCCGTTGATCCTGGAAATGATCATCGCAGCATCCTTGCCCAGACCGTTAAGGATAACGCGCAGAGGATTCTTGCGGACCTTGTTCGCGTTGAGGGCGATCTTAATAGCGCCTTCAGCAGCGGCAAAGGACTCGTGGCCTGCAAGGAAGCAGAAGCACTCGGTATCCTCGGAAAGAAGCATCTTGCCCAGATTACCGTGGCCCAGACCGACCTTGCGGTTCTCAGCGACAGAGCCGGGGATGCAGAAGGACTGGAGGCCTTCGCCGATAGCGGCGGAAGCGTCAGCAGCCTTTACGCAGCCTTTTTTGATGGCGATCGCGGCGCCGACGGTGTAAGCCCATACGGCGTTTTCGAAGCAGATAGGCTGGGTGGAACGCACGATCTGGTCAACGTCGATGCCTTTCGCGAGCGTGATGTCTTTGCACTCGTCGATCGATTTAATACCATACTTTTTCAGTGTTTCGAGGATTTTAGCCTCACGTCTTTCATAACCTTCAAACTGTGCCATAACGTAAGCCTCCTCTCATCATTCTTTACGCGGGTCGATGTACTTCACAGCCTCATCGAACCTGCCGTAATGTCCCATTGCCTTCTGATATGCTTCGTTGGGTTCAAGACCTTTTTTGATGAAATCGGTCATCTTACCCAGTGACACGAACTCGTATCCGATCACCTGATTATCCGCATCGAGAGCCATGCGTGTGCAGTAGCCTTCGGTCATTTCGAGGTAACGCACACCTTTGGATTTCGTGCCGTACATCGTACCGACCATGCTGCGCTCACCCTTGCCCAGGTCTTCCATTCCGGCGCCGATAACGAGGCCGCCGTCGGAGAACGCGGACTGCGTGCGTCCGTACACGATCTGCAGGAACAGTTCGCGCATTGCGGTGTTTATAGCGTCGCAAACGAGGTCAGTGTTAAGTGCTTCAAGGATGGTTTTTCCGGGCAATATCTCGGCCGCCATTGCCGCCGAGTGAGTCATTCCGGAGCAGCCGATCGTTTCGACCAGCGCTTCTTCGATAACGCCTTCTTTTACGTTCAGGGACAATTTGCACGCGCCCTGCTGAGGTGCGCACCAGCCTACACCGTGCGTGTAGCCGGAAATGTCGCTAAGCTGCTTCGCCTGTATCCACTTGCCTTCTTCAGGGAGCGGAGCGGGGCCGTGGTTCGGTCCCTGAGCGACGCAGCACATGTTCTCTACTTCTTTCGAATAGACGAGTTCGCTCATAAATTATATTTCTCCTTTTCAGTGAAATGGTGAGATTCACACCCGACGGTAATTATAGTATAGTTTGGGGAGCGAGGTCAAGAGCAGTATTGTCGCACGAAGCCGGATAGATGATTTGCGGCTGGACAAATCGTTGCCGGACAGACTATAATTGACCACGCAAAACGGGCCGTACGCCGCGGCCTCAGCAAAGGAGAAAACAAATAACATGAGCAAAAAAGCACTTAATATTGCCGCCGGAAAAAAACTGTTCACGAGGCTGCTGAAAACGCCCGAAAACATGCCTTTTTCATTCGTCTATGACGGGATCGGGCATAACGGACTTGAAGGACTTAACGCGAGACGCATGACCGTCGTTGAAGGCGCGAGCACACGTGTAATTACGACGGCAAAGGTCGATGACAAACTGCGCGTAAAAGTTGACGCAAAATATACGGAAGAATTCGGACAGTGCGAATATACGGTCTGGTTCGAGAGCACGGGGCGGAAGCCGACGGCGGTCCTGAGCGACGTATGGGCGCTCGACGTCACGCTCGAAGGTAAAGACCCCGTCATACGCGGAAATCTGGGCGACCACGATAACTGGTACGCCGCGTACGAACACGATCTTTCCAAAGGCGACAGGTATTTCCAGTCGCTCGGAGGCCGTTCGACGCACATAGTATTCCCGTACTTTGATATTGTCCACGGGAACGGCGGGACAATGTTTGCAATAGGCTGGGCCGGTACGTGGGAGTCGCTCGTTTCCGCCGGTTCGGACGCGGAGGGCAATGCCGCACTTACCCGCGTTAAGGCCCGCACCGACCTTTCCCTTAACACCGTGCTGCTTCCGGGCGAAAAGGTCCGCACCGGGCTCGTGGTGATGCTTCCGTACAAGGGCAGAAATTACGACGATGCCACGAATCTGTGGCGCGAATGGTTCATGAAATACAACCTTCCGAAGGCGGACGGAAACGGCACGCCTCTCGCTCCCCTCTCAACCTCCTGTTTCGCGGCGGATACGGGGCTCCCGAATTCGGACGGAAGCATCTCGGAGCGCAGTTTTACGTGGAAACGGACGCTGGACAAACTCATAGCAGAAGACGTTGTCCCCGACTTCCGCTGGTTCGACGCAGGATGGTATTTTGACCCGGCCGGAAGGACCGTAGAGACCGACTGGTGGGGCACAACGGGCAGCTGGGAGCTTGACAGCGTAAAATGGCCCGGAAAATCGTTCCTTGAATCCAACGAAGCCTGCCACCGCGCCGGAATGAAAGTGCTCGTCTGGTTCGAGCCCGAGCGCGTGACAAATGTGCCCGAACTGGTGAAAAATTACGGGTATAAAGAGGAGTGGAGCATAGGCGACGGGTTCGTGCGGACAAATAATCTGGGCGATCCGGACTGCCTTGCCTGGACGCTCGGGCGCATAACTAAAATGATGGGTGAAAACGGCGTCGATATGTACCGCGAGGACAATAACAGCGATCCCGGCTTTGCATGGCCTTTCCGCGACGGTCAGGAAACGGCGCGCCTCGGTCTGCCGCGCTACGGAATAACGGAAAACAAGTGCATATGCGGTCATTACGCACTGTGGGACGGAATAATCGAATATTGCGGGGCCAACGGCAAGTGTACGTTTGTTGACTCCTGCGCATCCGGCGGAGGCAGGAACGATATCGAATCGATGCGCCGCGGCATCCCGCTTATGCGTTCGGATTACGACCGCACTACTTCCTCCATGCGCCTCTCGCAATCATCCACTTTCCCGCGCTGGATACCGTTCCACGGGTCGTCCACCAAGGAGACCGCGAACCAGCTCGACGACGCCCCCGGAAAAGGCAGTTCACAATACGTTGTCCGCGCCTCATACCTGCCGGTGTACAACTACGGCTACGCTTTTACGCATAACAAGGAGATCGATTTTGACCTCCTGCGTAAAAATCTGGCTGAATGGAAGTCGGTCAACCATCTGCTCGTAAAAGACATGTACGTTCTGACTCCGTGGCGCCACGACTCCGACCGCTCCCACTGGACCGCTTTCGCGTACGATGATCCGGATTCGGGAGAAAGCGTGCTGCTGACGTTCCGGATGGAAGATGCTGAGGCGGACAACTTCACGGTGAAGCTGCCTTTCGCCGTGCCAGGCTCAGTTTATTCACTGACGAACGCGGACAACGGCGTTTCGGTTCGCGCCGGAGGCCGGGAGCTTTCGCGTGAAGGCTTTACCGTCACGCTGCCCGAGCCTAAGAGCAGCGCGCTGTTTTATATAAAAAGAATTTGATTTAAGGCTGCTTCACATGCATGTTCACCTGACGCCTGGCGGTTTTTCTTTGACAAGGCCGTCCGCTCGATGGTATACTATGGCCATACTTTTGCTGCTTACCCGTGCGCGGCATTATACGCGCCAGATCGAGTGGCATAGAATTTGAAAGGAAGTAAAAAAATGAAAAAACGCATTCTTGCTTTGCTTGTCGTATGTGCGCTGACCGTCACCGCGTTTGCCGCCTGCGCCATAAAACCCGCAGAAGAGAACAAGCCCGACGTAACGAACGTACCGGCTACAGACGCAGCGACAGAAGCGCCTGTTGTCACCGAAGCGCCAAACCCCACCGATCCTCCCGCTCCGACGGAAGCGCCCACCGAGGCACCCACCAAAGAGCCTAAGCCCACGATGGATCTTAACGGCCTTGACGCCATCCTTGTGGATTTTGAAGAAGATCTTATCACCGGAAGCGCCTGCACTTTCGAAATGGATGACGTATGGCTGAACATCACGACTGATATCGGCGATAACAACATCACCTTCAGTTTCCCCGAAAACTTCAAGGCAGAGGAATACCCCTTCATCGCGTTCAAATACAGACTTGAATTTGCGCAGAGCATCCGCAACACGAACCACTTCTATTCGATCACTACCGAAGCCGGCGGTCCTTCCCCGACCGAAGGTATGTGGAGCGATATCACCTGGATATCCGACCTCGACTGGCACACCGGTATTCTGAATCTGGCAGAACAGTTCCCCGCTGCAACAGGCGACTGGACCGCCATCCGTTTCCCGACTGTTGACACGCTGGAAGGCGTATATGCACTTGCTTGGCTCGGCGCATTCAAGAGCGAAGAAGATATTGCTAAATATGACGACATATTTAATTCCGTAAACGGTTCTAAACTTGTAAAAGCAGAAGAGCCTGCCGAAGAAGATAAGGAAGAAGAATTCCCGGACGTTGATGATGCTTTCGATGAAACCGTACTTGATTTTGAAGATTTCGATGACGGTCAGGGAATGACTCCCGGACAGCACGATTATTTCGATTTCACTACCGGCGCAAATCAATCCTCTTTCGTAGAAATGGACGGAAATATCGTTGGAAAGCTTGCGTTTGACGCTCTTTGGTACGCAGGTATGGTTAAATCCGGTACCGCTTACTCCGTGAAATTCGATCTGAAGAACGGCGGAAATCAGGCCAACTTCGGCGGATTCGTATTTAACTGGGGTGACGAGCGCAATATCTCCCGCAATTTCTTTGAGAATAACGGTCTCGAAGGTGACGGCATGGGTTCACTTGTAAGTGCAAGCGGATGCGGCGTCTTCTTCCTCGGCGGGAACAAATTCAAGATCTACGTTCCGACCTGGGATCTTGAAAACAATAAGAAATCGTACATTTCCGCTACGATCGAGTCTGAAGTTGACTTCAGCGCTGCGTTCGTACACTTTGAAGTTGCGGATAACGGCACCGATACCGTTACGATCAAGGCTAACGACGTTGTCATCGCTGTCGTTAAATATTCCAACCCCGGCGTTATCAACAAGGCCGTTGGATACAACGAAGGCTATTATCGTACCGTTGCCATCACCGATGCTACCGGTACAGAGCTCGCTTCTGTTGAAAACGGCGCCCTCTTCTCGATCTATAAGAGCTTCGCGTGGGCCGGCAGAGCACATGATGTATTTGTAGACAACATTCAGTTTACAAACGTGAAATAAGCCTCATTTCCGGGTTTTACACGGAATAAAACAAACCGCCCGGTTTCGGCAGATCGCCGGAGCCGGGCGGTTTACGTTAGTTGCCGTAAGGGTGTCTTCGGCGCTTTTGTCGCGGCCGTGGGTCATTCAGCAAAACTAATCGCGTCCGTGGATCATTCAGCAAAACTGATCGCGTAAATTATAACGCCGCTGTCGTCGCCCAGATATACCGAGAGGTACACCGGACCGTTGTACTCAACTTCACTAAGGTCGATCACGGCGGTACGGTCGGGCGTCCGTTGCGCCCCTTTTCCGTTCTCAAGATAAACTTCTTTGCCCAGAATGTTGTGCATCCGCATAGGTCTTACGTTTACGTGCTTTTTTTTGTCGGACAACGCAAAAAAGCTGCCGGTATCGCCCAGCTGAGCATCAGCGTCAGATCCGTAATAAATAGTAACTTTACTGTATCGGGACAGATCTATTTCACCGAGGCCGAGCACGGTGTTGGAGCCGGCGGTCTCGATTTGCGTATCACCGATTACCGCTTCGCCGCTCGTTGCGATTACCGTTTCAAGGTCAAAATTATACACCGTGGAGACATAGATGCGTGCGCCGCCGTCAATATCGAGCGACAGAGTCGCGTTTCCGCCGTGCACTTCGGCGTATTCCACACGGAGCTTATGATATCCGGCTGCTAATCTCAGTGAACCGGAAGCGCTGACCTTTTCCCCGGCCTGACGGTCCGCATTGTAAGCACATTCCGCCAGCAGCCGGCCGTCAATATACAGCCTCGCGCAGTCGTCGCACGTCAGCCCGAAGCGGTAATCTCCGTCTGCTTCAGCTTTCAGATATCCTTCAAAATCCGCGGCAAAGTTTTCGCTGATACTGTTAAAAACATCCGCTCCGATACGGTCTGCGGTCAAAGTTTTCAGCCGATTTGCTTCTATCAGCCCGAACTCAGGCATTTTACCGTAATCAGGCGAAAGCCGGTAAAGCGTGGCTGTCACGCTCTCCCTGAGCGCCGCGATCTCGCTATCGCCGAGCTCAACCGGAGGCATGTACGCTATATGCTTTCTGGTGCTGTCTGAAGGCTCAGAATCTTTATTCTCTTTTCCGGAATCGTACGGTATTTTGAGCGTCAGTGTGTAGTTATTCCTGCGCTCGGGAGCGCTGTCGCCCGTCGTGAACCAGGACTCGAGGCTGTAGATATCGGTAACGTTATCCATCCAGTGAAAATTGACCGTAAACGTATTTTGGGTGAGGCCCAGGAGCGAGCGCGGGATCGCGATCATCAGTTCGCTGCCTTCGGACTTAAACCGAACGACACCGATCTCCTGCCATACGTTGTCCTTGTACGCGCACAACGTAGTGAGGCCGCCTTCGAGCACCTGGTAATTCACCAAAAAATCGAACCCTTCCCAGCCGGTGGATTTGTCATTGTCCGCGTCAATAAACAAAAGCATCCAGTTTTTTCCCGTGTGCGGATCGGTAAGCGGCGCGGCGGTGCGTGCGTAGACGTATACCATACCCTCGCCAGCAGTCAGGCGGCTTTCGACAATGTCATTTCGTCCGGTTTTATTGACATACATGATCTGCCCGGTCGTGTCGGTGGAGTTGCGAACTGAAGTGTCGCCTTCGAAATCGGTGAATACGGGGGCAATTTTCTTCCATTGTTCGAACCCGCCGCCGATGTCGACCGTCTGTTTACCGGAATTTCCGTCGGGCGGAAGCACACCCTTGAACCTGCGGATGATCGAACACATCTGGTAAAAATAATTATCCGTAAATCCGCCCTTCATCGGCTCGATATCGCGGGAAAATTCACGGTTGAACTGATCAACGTATCCGGTGTCGGTCGGTTTGGGTTTGTCCCCGGTGAAATTCTGGGCGATCCATTCGTTCCAGCGCGTGATCAGCAGCACCTCGCATTCAGGATTGTTTTCCATCATGTAAGCGAAGGTACGCTCGAACGTTATTCCCTCGCCCATCGTAGTCGTTTCTAAAAATTTATCAAGGTACTTTTTACCCGATCTGGCGCCGCTGCGCCCCGACCCGAAATTTGCAAATGCGGCGGTTCCGATGCCGATACATTCCGCTTTTTCCGGATCGTCCCTCCAGCCGTAACCGTAGCCGTAAAGTACGCTCCCGTCTCCCCACCAGTATTGTCCGGAACCGACCCAGGCTTTTCGGAAAGTCAGCTTGTCTTTATAATTCGCATCATCGAAAATCGGATATTCACCGTCATCCGTACATTTTATCATTGCCAGCGGCTTTCCGTCCCAGTAGAACCACAAATCCGCGTATTTTTCATCAGATATGAATAATTCGTAAAATTTACCGATATCACCATTTCCCGCTTTCATGTCGGTTCCGAAACACCAGGGCACCACGTACGGCGTCATCTGCCCCGCGCTGCGCAGCTCTAAGCATGTGTCAAGGAAAACGGTCATCGCGTCTTCGTACAGGTACCCGTTCGTCATGTCGAAATACAGGAAATCGACGCCGGCCATCGCGAAATAGTACATATCTCTCTTGATCTGCCAGACGTCGTCCGCCTTGTGGTAGCCGGTCTCGGGTTCGGACCAGAAGCAAAAGCCCCAACGCGAACCGTAATCTGTATTGACCGGATCGAGCGCGAGTGCTTTCGTTACATCTACAGGTGCGGATATTTCGGAAGTCCACAGAGAATAGAACAATCCGACGTATTTTCCCTCTTTCGGGAGTCCGACTTCATCAGACGCAGGAAGTTTTCGCCCAAGCGCGTCCGTAGCTGTCTCGTTATAATTGGTAATTATTATCTGAGGAGACCTGCCTTCTTTTGTCAGAATCTGCTTACCCGGCGACGCGGGCGTGAATTTTAACAGATCCATGCTAACTGCCGGGCAATCATTTCTGTTTTCGCGATCACATGAAGCCAGCAGAAACAGCACCGGCGCGGTGACAATCAGAAGCAGTATAAATATCCATCTGTTTTGATATATAAAGCTGTTTCGTGTTTTTTTCATAACTTTCTCCTGTATGATCGTTTGAATGAGTTGTTATAAAACTATAAGTGCTCTGAAGCAAAATCAGCTGTTTATTACGATACCGCGAAAGAATATTCTCCTCCGCCTACGACGTAAACAAACTCTCCTTTTTCATTCTTTCCGGAATATTTAATTCCATCACCGTTTTTCTTGTAGATATTGTTACCTGACTCCGTGATAACTTTCGCGTCAGGTACAGGAATGATTATTGTCGCGGTAGTATTCATGGGAACTTTAATATTCCATGTGAGCGTCCCGTTTTCCATTGTCCAGTCGGAGACCAGCTTTCCGGTCAATGCATTGATGACAGCGTTTGCGTGCGTCAATCCGCTCTCTATTCCGGGCCGGAACGTACTCGTGGAATACCCTGCTCCGGAATTTGTTATTCCGCCAAGACCCTCATACATCCACGTTGCCATCCCTCCGCCGAACATGACGTGTATCTGTGAATCCCAGTGACCCACGATCGAATCGATATGCGAATGCGGCGTTTCCCCGGGCTTCTCCCAATGCTCCCATAAAGTCGTGGCGCCGTTATCCAGCATGTACCCGAACGAATATTTACGGGTATTTAATGTCATATCCATAAGGAGTTTATGCTCATAATTGCGGCTGAGTATATCGTATAACGACTTGGTCCCAAGCACACCCGTTCGCACGGTGCGGTCATATTCCTCGCACTCTGCTTTGAGATTGCCGAAAACAGTACTGATATATTTGTCCGGTATCAGCCCGAAGTCAAGCGCCATGGCATTTTCTGTCTGTGTTTTACGCGAGTCATATCCGTTGGCAAAAAGTATTTTGCCGATCTCGTTATACGTTTCCTTCAGACAGTTATCAAGCCAGCCATGTTCGACGCCGATCACATTCAGCATCGAGGACAATAATTTGCCATCGTAATAAAAATACAGTGTTTCAAGATATTCGCGCTCAATGAGATGCGCTTCATTATCCGCACCTACCCAGTCGTCCGTATGCGCGCCGGACTTGATGTATTTTCCGTTAACCGTCCTCGCCTTTATAAAAAATTTGTAAAGATCGATCAGTTTAGCGCTGTATTTTTCGATATAATACGTGTCACCCGTTGCCATATATGCCTCGTACGGGAAAACAAAGTACGCCGACGTCCAGGCCATGTTCCAGTCTTCCGTTGCCGCGTCATCCTTCAAAAACCCGAACCAGTTACGAGGCGCACCGCTTTTCTGGATATTTTCGAACATATACTCGATAGCAACTTCCGATTCATATATATCCCGAAGGGTCAGAAGCGCAGCCTCTTTTGTCACAGCCGCGTCTCCCGTCCAGAATATCCTCTCCCGCCCGGGGCAGCCGGCATACAGGCTGCTTATAATACATGCGCGCTGAGTCCTGACGTACATCTCATAGATCGTATCCAGCCGTTCGTTTGAAGACTGAAAATATCCGGTCTGATCAAGATCGTCCGACATGAAGCAGGCGGTAAACTCATTTGGATCTATTTCCGAGCCGTCCGAGACCGTCACTTTTACATATCTGAACCCGGTATGGAAGAAACGCGGCATGAAGCTGTCTTCTCCTCCCGACAGAGTATACGTGGATTTGGGATAATGATACGTTGTATTGGCCCAGATATCCTTTGTCTCCTCGTCGATCATCTCGGAATATTCAAGAACGTATTTGACCCCGGCCTTACCTTTGGTATCCAGACGGACAGCGCCGAGCATATTGAAGCCGAAATCCAGAACGTATGAATTTTTCTTCCTGCCGCCGATCTCAGTCACGCCGACAGGTTTATATTCGCCGATTATTGCCGAACCGGAAACGGCGGGATATGCCTCCGGAGAGAGCGAGGGATAGTTCCATTTTTCTTCGTCTGCGAAATCAAAATCGTCTTCCCAAACAACTTTCCCGTCTTTAATGACAGCCAGGCGGTCATATACGGTAACGTCACCTGCAAAAGAACGTATGCCCAGAGCTCCTTCCGTCTCCCCGTCGGGCACGGTATCCGTACGTACCTCTTTCCCGTCAATATATGTTACGACTGTGTTTCCCTGGATATCGAGCTTCATCGTAACCTTCTGATTCAGCTTTATTTCGGGCAGCGATACTACACGAATGTCATTCCAGCCGGGGAAATGGATGCGAAGTCCGCCGTTGGTGATCTGCCACATCAGAGGATTAGCTTCGTCCGGTTTAGCGCCAAACCATAGGCCGCACGTGCCTTCTTTAACAGTTGCCGTTAATTCGATGGTATAGTTTCCGCTGAAGCTTTGATACGTCGTGAAATTTCCAGATGCGGACGGAATCAACAATTCACCGTCAACAGATTTCAGCGAGCCCGAATTCGCGGGCGCCCAGTCGTCGGTTTCGTTAAATTCAGGCGTATCCCAGTTCGTGATGAGCCGTGCGTCAATATCCTCTCCTCCCACGAGAGACACAGCCGTGAGTTCTGACTTTGCACTGGTTTTCCATTCTTCATCCGTGGAAACCGTCTGCACAGATCCGTCCTTATAATAGATTCTGAGCATTCCTTTAATATCGATGGGGTAAGAATAGTTCGACGTATCCGTTGACGTATACGCACCGACCACGTTCGTTCCGTCCCGAAGCATTCCTGTTACGTCAAATGTGTTGTAATAGGACATTACGTTGTAAACCGCCCTTGCCGGACCTCGGACAAGGTCTCCGACTTTGCTCCCGTTAAGCCTGATCTCGATCAGTTTCACACTGGCCAGATAGCAGCGCGCCCTTGCCACGTTTTCCAACGGCTGTTCCAGCGTAAAAGTGCGCCGGATCAACCCTTTCGAAGCGAGCCAGATGCCATCAAGCGTTGACGGCGCCGTTTCAAATACCAGTGCATCGCTGAAATCTGACTCTGCGCCCTGTTTATCCCTGATTTGAACGCGGGCGGTGTATATTGACTCCGGTTCGAGATCTTCCGCGACAATACCGACCTGCTGCCTGCTCTTTACCCAGCCGCTGTCCCAGGCCACCTCGTCTTTTTCATTGCTGACAATAATATGATACGCTGACTGGTATACGCTTCTTCTGGTGGAGTCGATCGTCCAGCCCAGGCGAACGTTTTCATGGTCAATACCCATATCATACCGCGAAGAAGATTGAAACAAATTGATCGTTATATCTGTTGCCCTTTCGCGCGGCTTCTGGCAACTGGAACACGAAACGCATGCTCCTGCAAGTAAACATAACAAGAATCGATGGTGCCTCTTCATTTTCGTTACACTCCGTAATATATTTTGTTAATTATCATTATATAGCGGACACCCGGAACTGTTAATATGGTCAAATCCGAATTTATAAGGGGTATTGTTTCAAAAAACATGTCGGGAAGAAATCGGAGTTGAATATCGACCCATTGAATATTGACAACCGGAACGTGCGGGAATATTATTGTCGTAAATATCGACTCTATTTGAAATCAGAGATGAGGTATGGCGCAGAAATGATCGATATATCGAACGTAGGTTCCACAATAACGCTGAAGAATAAGAATGAAATCGTCATAAGAAAAGAGACCGTAAATTTTCAATTAGATTATCATGACCATGATTACATAGAAATCGCATATATCGATTCGGGGAAAGGTCTTCACGAAATTGAGAACGGCATAGCACTGCCGGTTGAAAAGGGTAATCTGATTTTCATGAACACGATCGTTGCTCACCGTTTCAGCGCCGGTCCGGAGAATCCGCTGATCGTCTACAACTGTATCTTTGACCCAATGGTATTGTACGAGGACCTTGTAGAAAAAGATGATTTTATTAATAATATCTTTCAGCACCTTTTTGACGCCGGCGAAAAGCCGAACAAATTCGGAAACTATATTATTTTGACGGATTTCTTCAAAGTCGAAAATATTTTTCACGAGATGTACCGTGAATATAAGGAAAAGCCGAAAGCTTACAGGAAAATGAATCAGGCAAACCTCGTTAAGCTGCTCATAATGATATTCAGGTCTGTTGAAAAGAAAAGTTTGTTTAATTCGGACGGTTATTATAAAACCGTCATAGAAAACAGCATTTCTTTTATGAATGAGAATCTCGGCAGCGTCATAACCTCAGAAATGCTTGCCCGCAGAGTATATTTGAGCACAAGCCATTTCGGCCGGATATTTAAGGATTATACAGGTGAAGCGCCTCTTCAGTATCTGACAAATATCCGGCTTTCAAAAGCAGCACAATTGCTTGTTTCGACCCGGCTGCCGGTGTCTAAGATCATGCAGTCGGTCGGGTATTCTGATATAAAACATTTTTATTCGCTCTTTCATGCAAAATATGACATGACGCCTAATTCATACAGGAAAGAAGCATTGATAAAAACACTTGACGGCAAATAATGGCGCGGCATTTTTCAGCATGCCGTTTTGTTTATTGCTGATATATCGCGTATATCGCGCCTTAGCGCTTTTGTCCCTTTATTCTTCCGCCGCAACCTCGATGGGCTTCTCCTTAGGCTTTCTCTTGCTGTTGACCACGTTGAGCACGAGGCTCGCGACGTCAACGAGCGATTCGCCTATCATCATTATGCCGGTGATGATCCACATTGCCTTCTCATTGTTCCCGTAAGGGCGCAGGATAATAACGACGCCGAGGACGATGGCGAGGATCCCGCTGATCACGTGGAGAAAATTCACCGGAACGCCTGCATGTCGGTAGTCAATGTACAGCCCGAGCTTGAATACGCCGGAAATGATCAGCATGATGGCGTAGATGAGCGCGCCGAACGCGGTCTTCACCCAGTTAAATATCGGTCCCGGGAAGAAGAGCGCGACTATGCCGACGAGAGTTACGATCACGGCGATGGTCAGGCTGAGCGCGTTGGCGTTTCCTTCTTTTCTTCCTTTAATGTAGCGGAACAGGTTCACGATACCGACTGCGATAAGCACGCCGCCGAATATGGCGATGATTATCGTCGTAAATGAATCGGGTTTGATGAACAGCATTACGCCTGCGATCATTTCAAACAATGCAAGCAGGATGACGGGCACGTGTTTCAAAAAGGCTCTCATAAGTAGTTCCTCCTATTATGATGAACGTTGCAGAAAACCGGTGTAAAAAAGAGATTGCCGCGGACTTCTGCAAAACCCGTGGCAATCTTCATGATCCAACTAATTAAACGTCCTGGTCGGGATTATCGTTGTCGTCGAGGAACAAGGAATTGTCCCCGTCGCTGATATTGTCGAATTCGCTGTCATCGACTGCGGGAGCCGGTGCGTCGTCAACGTTGACCTCAGCCTCAAGGAGTTCTTCGCCGTTCTGCTCGCCTTCGAACATATCTTCGTCCTGATTCTCATCGATCTCTTCGTCGTGGTGCCTGAGCGCCACGGGGACGTGATCGAGCGTCGCAACGTCGATCGTTATGTCGTTGTAACGCCCCATACCGGTTCCGGCGGGAATAAGTTTACCGATGATGACGTTTTCTTTAAGACCCATCAGGTAGTCGCGCTTGCTCTTAATAGCGGCGTCGGTCAGGATCCTCGTCGTCTCCTGGAACGAAGCGGCGGACAGGAACGAATCGGTGCCCAGAGCGGCCTTCGTGATACCGAGCAGTGCGGGTTCGGCTTTCGCCAGCGCTTCTTCCGGTCTTCCTGCTGCGGTCAACGCCGCGTTCGCGTCGATCCATTCGAACTTATCGACTACGCTGCCGTCCAGCAGGTTCGTCTCGCCCGGATCGGTAATGCGGACTTTGCGCATCATCTGGCGGACAATAACTTCGATGTGTCTGTCGTTGATCTTAACGCCCTGCAGGTTATACACCTTCTGGACCTCTTCGATGATGTAGTTCTGAACGCCTGCTTCGCCGATGATTCTGATGATATCCTGCGGATTCACCGAACCGCCTACGATGCGGTCGCCCTTCTTCACTACGTCGCCGTCCTCGACCTTAAGCGATACGCCGATAGGCAGTGAAACGGAGAACGATTCTGTTCCGTCTTCGGAATCAATGCGCACTTCCTTCTTCTTACCGCTCTCGGTGATGGAAACCACGCCGTCGATCTCGGCGATCGTCGCGGCACCCTTGGGCTTTCTGGCTTCGAAAAGCTCTTCAACTCTGGGAAGACCCTGGGTGATATCGTCTGCGGAAGCAACGCCGCCGGTGTGGAACGTTCTCATCGTCAGCTGCGTACCGGGTTCACCGATCGACTGAGCTGCGATAACACCTACCGCGTCGCCGATGTTTGCGCGGGTGTGAGAAGCAAGGTTTGCGCCGTAGCACTTGGAGCATACGCCCAGGCGGCTCTCGCACGCCATAACGGAACGTACTTTAACGGCTTCGATACCGGCCTTTTCGATCTTTTCGGCAAGGTCGTCGTCGATCAGGGTGTCAGTATCTGCCATGATCTCGCCGGTTGCAGGGTCAATAATATTTTCAGCCGGATATCTTCCGGAGATTCTCGCGGCCAACGGCACGAGCGGCGGCTGATCCTTCGCCTCGGAGTTAGCGATCGCTCTGACTTCGAAGTATCCCTTCGTTCCGCAATCGTCTTCCTTAATAATGACCTCCTGGCTGACGTCAACGAGACGTCTGGTCAGGTATCCGGAGTCAGCTGTACGAAGCGCCGTATCCGAAAGGGTCTTTCTGGTACCGTGGCTGGAGATGAAGAATTCCAGAACGTCCAGACCTTCACGGAAGTTAGCCTTTATCGGGATCTCGATCGTACGTCCTGCCGTTGCAGACATCAGTCCGCGCATACCGGCAAGCTGCTTGATCTGGTTGATATTACCGCGGGCGCCTGAGTCGGACATCATGTTGATCGGGTTGAACTCGCCCATGTTCTTCTTCAGAATATCGGTAAGATTATCGATCGCTTCGCTCCATGCTCTGATGACGCTCTCGTGTCTCTCTTCATCGGTGATCAGACCGCGGCGGAAATCGCGCGCGATGCGGTCAATGACTTTATCTGTCTTCTCGATAAGTTCCTGCTTCTCGGGCGGAACGATAATGTCTTCGACACCGACCGTGATAGCGCCCTTTGTGGAGTACTTGTAACCGAGCGCCTTGATCTTATCAAGAACTTCAGCGGTAACGGTAAGGCCGTGGACTTTGATGCAGCGGTCAAGAATATCGCCGAGCGTGCCCTTCTTAACCAGCTTGTTCATCTCGAGCACCAGCGCGTTTTCACGTTTCGTGCGGTCAACAAATCCGAGGTCCTGCGGCAGTGCTTCGTTGAAGATCAGCTTGCCCATCGTTGTCTCGATGATCTGCGTGATGTGCTCGCCCTGGAATTCGCCTTCCATACGCACCTTAATAGCGGTGTGGAGATTGATCTCGCCCAGGTCGTAAGCCAGTTTGGCCTCGTCGTATCCGGAGAATACGGGTGCGTTCGAATAATCTTTATTCTTAACAAGCGTCAGATAGTAGCTGCCCAGGACCATATCCTGCGTAGGAACGGTAATCGGCTTTCCGTCTTTCGGAGCCAGAAGGTTATTGGCGGAGAGCATAAGGATGCGGGCCTCTGCCTGAGCTTCTGCGGAAAGCGGAACGTGGATAGCCATCTGGTCGCCGTCGAAGTCTGCGTTATACGCCGTACAAACCAGCGGATGGAGCTTAAGCGCGTGGCCTTCTACGAGGATCGGCTCGAACGCCTGTATACCAAGGCGGTGCAGCGTAGGCGCGCGGTTCAGGAGCACGGGATGCTCTTTGATGATATCTTCGAGGATATCCCAGACCTCGGGCGAAACACGCTCTACCATCTTACGGGCGCTCTTAATATTAACTGCCTTGCCCATGCTGACCAGTTTGTAGATGACGAAGGGCTTAAACAGCTCGATCGCCATTTCCTTCGGCACGCCGCACTGATAGATCTTCAGTTCGGGACCTACGACGATAACGCTACGGCCGGAGTAGTCAACGCGCTTACCGAGCAGGTTCTGACGGAAGCGGCCCTGCTTACCTCTGAGCATGTCGGACAATGATTTGAGCGGTCTGTTGGACGCACCGGTGATGGCTCGGCCGCGGCGGCCGTTGTCCAGGAGGGCGTCAACGGCTTCCTGAAGCATTCTTTTTTCGTTGCGGACGATAACGCTGGGAGCGCGGAGCTCGAGCAGCCTTGCCAGACGGTTGTTTCTATTTATAACGCGTCTGTACAGATCGTTGAGGTCAGAGGTGGCAAATCTGCCGCCGTCCAGCTGAACGAGGGGGCGCAGATCCGGCGGAATGACCGGAATGACCGTCAGGATCATCCATTCGGGACGGTTATGGGAGTCAATAAACGCCTGCACCACTTCAAGTCTCTTGAGCAGCGCCGTCTTCTTCTGAATAACGGTCTGGCTGAGTTTTTCTTTATCCTGTCCGTCGAGTTCGTCGATCTCGCTCTTGAGTTCGCGGCGAAGGTCTTCCAGCTTTACCTCTTCAAGGAGGCGGCGGATCGCTTCGGCACCCATCTGCGCGTTAAATCCGTACGCACCGTACGCTTTAACAGCTGCCTGATACTCGTGTTCGCTCAGGATCTGCTTGTATTCGAGCGCGGTCTGGCCCGGATCGAGCACGACGTAAGCTGCGAAGTAAAGCACTCTTTCGAGATCCTTCGGCTTCATGTCGAGCAGAAGTCCGATGCGGCAGGGCGTACCCTTGAAGAACCAGATGTGCGATACGGGAGCAGCTAACTGAATGTGACCCATACGCGTACGGCGGACTTTGGAGCTCGTAACTTCAACGCCGCACTTATCGCAGACGATGCCGCGGTAACGGTTTTTCTTATACTTACCGCAATGGCACTCTCCGTCCTTCGTTGGCCCGAAGATGCGTTCGCAATAAAGGCCGTCTTTCTCGGGTTTAAGCGTTCTATAGTTAATGGTCTCGGCTTTTTTGACCTCGCCGTGGGACCATTTGAGTATCGTTTCCGGAGAAGCAAGTCCGATCTGAATCGATTCAAAATTGTTAAATTCTACCATATTACTTCACCCTCCTCTGTCAATTCTTATCGCTGTAGGTTTCTTCGTCTTCGCCGGCTTCATCGGAGCGTTCTTTGTAATAAGCTTCGACTTCCGCTTCAGCATCGGGTTCGGTGAACAAACCGTCGTCATCCGCGCTCGTTACGGCGTCAGGATTAAGCGTCTCAAGTCCTTCCATAGCGTCTCCGCCGAAGTTTTCGCCCTGATCGGCATATTCTTCGTCGCTGAGCCCGCCGTAAGCCGAACTGATATTACCGTTCTCGTCAAGGAAGTTGTAGAAGTCCGGATTATCTACGTCCGCTCTGGTGCGGTACTTATCAGGATTCTTGATGTAATCTTCCTCAGTCTCGCGAAGCGGTATCTCTTCGCCGCCCTTCTGGAACACTTTAACGTCGAGGGCAAGGCTCTGCAGCTCTTTAATAAGAACTTTGAACGACTCGGGAATTCCGGGTTCGGGAACGTTCTCGCCCTTTACGATCGCTTCGTACGTCTTTACGCGGCCAACGGTATCGTCGGACTTTATCGTAAGGATCTCCTGCAGCGTGTATGCCGCGCCGTAAGCTTCGAGCGCCCAGACCTCCATCTCGCCGAAACGCTGTCCGCCGAACTGAGCTTTACCGCCCAGAGGCTGCTGCGTGACCATCGAGTAGGGACCGGTGGACCTTGCGTGCATCTTATCATCGACAAGGTGATGGAGCTTCAGGTAGTACATGTAACCGACCGTTACGCGGTTCTCGAAAGGCTCGCCCGTACGGCCGTCGTACAGGACGGTCTTACCATCCTGCTCCTTCCCCGCCAGCTTAAGCGTTTCAAGGATGTCTTTCTCGGAAGCACCGTCGAATACGGGTGTTGCGATCTTCCAACCGAGAGCTTTCGCAGCGTAACCGAGGTGAACTTCGAGCACCTGTCCGATATTCATTCGGGAAGGCACGCCCAGCGGGTTAAGCACGATCTCCAGCGGAGTTCCGTCAGGCAGGAAAGGCATATCCTCTTCAGGAAGCACTCTCGATACGACACCTTTGTTTCCGTGACGTCCGGCCATCTTATCACCGACGGTGATCTTTCTCTTCTGAGCAATGTAGACGCGGATCATTTTGTTAACGCCGGGGGACAATTCAGAGTCTGTCTCGCGGGTGAATTCTTTTACGTCGACAACGATTCCGTACGAGCCGTGAGGTACGCGCAGCGACGTATCGCGAACGTCTCTCGCCTTCTCGCCGAATATTGCCCTCAGCAGGCGCTCTTCGGGAGTAAGTTCGGTCTCGCCCTTGGGCGTAACTTTACCGACCAGAATATCTCCGGCTCTGACTTCGGAACCGACGATAATGATACCGGAAGCATCCAGCATCTTTCTGGCGTCGTCGCCTATATGCGGCACTTCGGGAGTGATCTCTTCGGGCCCGAGTTTGGTATCGCGCGCTTCGCACTCATATTCCTCAATATGTATAGACGTGTACGCGTCCTCTTTAACCAGCTTCTCGCTGATCAGAACGGCGTCCTCATAGTTATAACCTTCCCAGGTCATGAAGCCGATCAGAGTGTTTCGGCCGAGCGCGATCTCGCCGTGATCGGTGGAAGGACCGTCGGCAATAACGTCGCCTTCTTCTACCCATTCGTCAAACGTAACAACGGGGCGCTGGTTAATGCACGTAGCCTGGTTGGAGCGCATGAACTTGAGCAGTTTATATGTGTCAATAGTTCCGTCTTCGCGCTGTATAACGATCTCTCTGCCGGATACGTTCTTAACGCGGCCGGCGGCTTTCGCGAGGACAACGGCTCCGGAGTCGTGCGCTGCCTTATACTCTATACCGGTGGCAACGATAGGCGCCTGTGTTCTCATAAGCGGCACTGCCTGGCGCTGCATGTTCGAACCCATCAGAGCACGGGAAGCGTCGTCGTTCTCGAGGAACGGGATCATTGCCGCGGCAACGGATACGACCTGTTTGGGCGAAACGTCCATGTAGTCTACCTGCTCCGGAGGAACTTCGATGAACTGATCTCTGAAGCGGCATACTACCTTCTTATTAAGGAAGTGACCTTCTTCATCCAGAGGCTCGTTCGCCTGTGCAACTATATACTGGTCTTCCAGATCTGCCATCAGGTAATCGATCTGATTCGTAACGCAGTGCTTATCTTTATCATATTTTCTGTACGGAGCTTCGATGAAGCCGTACTCATTAATGCGGGCGTAGGTGGCCAGCGAGCCGATCAGACCGATGTTCGGACCTTCAGGCGTCTCGATGGGGCACATTCTGCCGTAGTGAGAGTAGTGAACGTCGCGGACCTCGAAAGTGGCTCTGTCTCTGTTCAGACCGCCGGGGCCGAGCGCGGAAAGACGGCGCTTGTTTGCAAGTTCAGCCAGCGGGTTCGTCTGATCCATGAACTGCGACAGCTGTGAAGAGCCGAAGAATTCGCGGATCGCGGCGGATACCGCGCGGATGTTCACGATCGACTGCGGGGTGACAATGTCTCTGTCGAGCGTGTTCATCTTTTCGCGCACGGTCTTTTCCATTCTGGACAGACCTACGCGGAACTGGTTCTGGAGAAGTTCTCCGACGCAGCGGATACGGCGGTTACCGAGGTGGTCAATATCATCGACGTTGCCCACTTCGCAGTCGAGGTTGAGCAGGTAGCTGAACGATGCCACGATATCGTCGATGGTCAGATGGCGCGGAACGAGATCCGCGGCCCTTGCCGCCACTTCTTTCTTAAGCGCCTCTTCATCGTCGCCGCATGCCGCGAGGATCTCTTTAAGCACGGGAAGATATACGCGCTCTTTTATCCCGACTTCTTCAGGATCGAACGATACGTATTCCGAAAGCTTAACGGTGTTATTACCGATCACTTTGCAGGGCTTATACGGAGTGTTGATGTATACGGAATAAACTCCGGCGTCCTGGATCTTTTCGGCCATCTCGCGGCTGATGATCTCGCCCGCGGAAACGAGGATCTCGCCTGTTTCGGGGTCAACGATATCAGCGCAGGCTTCTCTGCCGGCGATACGCGTGTGCAGTGAGAGCTTTTTGTTGAATTTATAGCGGCCGACTTTGGAAAGATCGTAGCGCTTTCCGTCGAAGAACATGCCGTAGAGCAGCGATTTTGCGCTGTCAACGATCGCAGGTTCGCCCGGACGGATCTTTTTGTATATTTCAAGAAGCGCATCGTCGGTATTATCGACGGTGTCTTTCTGGAGCGTATTGATGAGGCGCTCGTCAACGATAAGCAGTTCGTCAAGATTTTCAGCGTATTTCGGGGCAAGCTCCTGGGTGTTTACCGAGAAGAGCTTCAGTATCTCGTCGGTCGTGCCGTATCCGAACGCACGGAAAAGCATCGTGGCCGGAACTTTGCGGTTACGGTCAACGCGCGCGTGGATGCATTCGTTGTAGTCGATCTCGTATTCGAGCCATGCGCCGCGGTTCGGGATAAGCGTAGTGGCGGTCGTCGTCTTTCCCTTCGCTTTATCGAACGCTTTTTCATAATATGCGCCGGGGGAACGTACGAGCTGGCTGACGATCACGCGCTCGGCGCCGTTCATGATGAACGTACCGCTTTCGGTCATCAGCGGAAAATCGCCGAAGAAAAGGGTGTCTTCTTTTATGACGCCCGTTTCCTTATTAATAACACGCACACGTACGTTAAGAGGAGCGGAGTACGTTGAGTCGCGCTCTTTGTTTTCCTCTATCGTGTATTTCGGTTTTTCATCAAGTTTATAATCGATGAATTCCAGCATCAGGTCGCCGGTAAAATCAGTGATAGGTGAAAAGTCTTTGAAAACTTCTTTTAATCCGACCTCAAGAAAATGACGGTACGAATCTTTCTGAATAGCGATCAGGTTAGGCATTTCCAGGATTTCCTGGATCCTCGAGTAGCTCTGTCTTTCGGTTTTACCATATTTAACGGTATGCACCATAGCAGATAATCACCCCTATTTTTTTATTGCGTTAAGCTTCGTTCCACAAATGCGCTTGCAATCGGCCCGTTTCGTATGCTACAATACGGCTGTCAAATGCGTTTCCCCATCTTTTTACCCCTGTTTTCCGGGCTTTTTCGGCGTCCGGGGAGGAGGGGCTGCGCAGCGTGAGATTACAACGCAGTTTGATATTCTATCATAATAAATACAATATGTCAATGCATATTTTTTGTGTTTTTTCAATATTTTTTGCGGGCAATTCCGTAAACTTTTTGTTTCAGATCTGTTAACAAATTGTAAACTTCGCGCCGTTTCGTGTCGTGGGGTCAATTTCGTGTTCTTGAGGCGGTTTTATGATGGTCGAGGTGCTTCATCTTGTCAGAGCGGGCGCCGTCTCCCGGCGTGAATTGCTCATTTGCACGGCCGCAAATGAAAAAAAGAAGGAATGCGACCGGCGTGAAGTAGCTGCTCCCCCGTTTGTTGTTCAAAATAGTGTTCATATCTAACCTCTTTTTTGAGATAGAAAAAGCCGCAGGGATTTCTCTCTGCGGCATGAAGATTTGTGTGATTTGCAGTTATAGGTTTTGTTGGTTCTTATCAATGAACTCCTGGCAGCCAACCTCTTCAGCAATTTCAAAAGACTTCTCGATCAGATTCCCGGAATAATTACTACTGTGTTCGAGTATAACCTCTTCAGCAAGACTTAAATTTCCGTCTGAAAGAGCTTTTCTCAAATACTCTTCTATCTCATCATCTTCCGGTATTGGCAGATCGTCATCAGGGAAAAAGACGGTAATCTTGTAACCGCAATCAAATGGGCTTTTTCCTTTTTCAAAACACTCAAGCGCAAAAGCGTCATCGCCTTCATCGCGCAGCTTTTGGATCTGCTGTTTCTCGATTTC
>JAFWQX010000059.1 GCA_017508875.1 Clostridia bacterium
CCATCCGCCAGAGGTTGTTGCCGCCCGCCAGACAGCCCGATTCTGACGGTCGACGGCAGGCTGCGCGACTTCCCGGCCATCCGCCAGACATTACAGCCGGCTGCCGAATGTCGCAGTCCGCCGCCGAACGTCGCCAGCCATCCGCCAGAGGTTGTTGCCGCCCACCAGACGTCGCAGTCCGCCCGCCGAACGCCGCCAGCCATCCGCCGGAGGTTGTTGCCGCCCGCCAGACAGCCCGACTCTGACGGTCGACGGCGGGCGGCGAGGCTTCCCGCCCGGTAGCCCGGGCGGCACTTTTTTGCGGCACTTTTTTTGCAAAAAAACTGTTGACAACGACCGGCGCTTTAGTGTAGAATTCTCAAGCTTTTGCGCTTAAAAACGCAGGAGCTGCTGTTGTTCGCCGAAAAATGTGGAAAACAGCGAAGAAATTGACCAAAAAAGCAAGGAGGTGCACAAACGAATGCCTACATTTAACCAGCTGGTTCATAAGGGCCGTGAGACGGTGGCGAAGAAATCCACTTCACCCGCACTGCAGAAGAGCATCAATACTCTCCACAAACGCAGCCTTGACCTGAGCAGCCCGCAAAAACGCGGAGTTTGCACAGTTGTCCGTACCACTACCCCGAAGAAACCCAACTCCGCTCTGAGAAAGATCGCGAGAGTACGTCTGACCAACGGAATGGAAGTTACCGCATATATTCCCGGTATCGCCCATAACCTTCAGGAACACAGCGTAGTCCTCATCCGCGGAGGAAGAGTTAAAGACCTGCCCGGTGTACGTTACCACATTATTCGCGGTACGCTCGACGCAGCCGGTGTTGCAAACAGAATGCAGGGCAGATCCAAATACGGCGCAAAAGTGCCGAAGGGCTCGAAGAAGTAATCTGTCAGTTAAAACAGACCCGTTCCGTGAGGTCAGGAGAGACCCGCGGACAGTGCCGGGTACTGAAATATAGATCGTATTACCCGCGTTTAAAACGAAGCGTAACCGACTATTTACTAAAGTACACGCGCACGACTGCGTGAAATACCGCAGAGTACCCATGATTATTTATCATAAAAGGAGGGAAAGCAAGTGCCAAGAAAAGGTTATATCGCAAAACGTGAGGTATTGCCTGATCCGATCTACCACGACGTAGTGGTGACCAAGCTGATCAATAACATCATGCTTGACGGTAAAAAAGGCGTAGCACAGAAGATCTGCTACGATGCTTTTGCAAAGGTTCAGGAAAAGACGGGAAAAGAAGCCCTTGATGCCTTCAAAGAAGCGCTGAATAACGTTATGCCCCAGCTCGAAGTTAAGGCAAGGCGTGTCGGCGGTTCGACGTACCAGGTGCCCATGGAAGTGCGCCCTGAAAGACGTCAGGCTCTCGGACTGAGATGGATCGTCACATTCGCTCGCAAAAGAAGTGAAAAAACCATGTCCGACAGGCTCGCAGGGGAGATCATGGATGCCCTGAACAGCTTAGGCGGCGCTTTCAAGAGAAAAGAAGAAATGCACAGAATGGCGGAAGCTAACCGTGCGTTTGCTCACTACCGCTGGTAATTTCCGGGCGGAAAAAAACAACTAAAAGCTTAACAGCTTAACAGCTAAACAGCTGCGAAACAGGAGCTTTAAACTGACTGCCGGAAGTCCGGCTCCAAACGGACGGGGCGGAAGGCGGGTCAAAGAACAGATCGAGGAACAAAAGCAAAAATGGCAAGAGATTACTCGTTAGAAAAAACACGTAATATCGGGATAATGGCGCACATTGACGCGGGAAAGACCACGACGACCGAGCGTATACTTTTCTATACCGGAAAGACGCATAAGCTCGGTGAAGTTCACGACGGCGCCGCGACAATGGACTATATGGTACAGGAGCAGGAACGTGGCATAACGATCACGTCGGCGGCGACGACCGCATTCTGGAAAGACACCAGGCTCAATATTATTGACACCCCCGGACACGTGGATTTCACTGTCGAGGTAGAAAGATCTCTGCGCGTACTTGACGGCAGTGTCACACTGTTCTGTGCCAAAGGCGGCGTAGAGCCTCAGTCAGAGACCGTATGGCGCCAGGCGGATCAGTACGGCGTACCGAGAATGGGTTACGTAAATAAAATGGATATCATGGGCGCAGACTTTTACCGCGTCGTTGACATGATCCACACCCGCCTCGGAGCCAATGCAGTTCCGATCCAGCTCCCGATCGGTAAGGAAAACGATTTCCGCGGAATTATTGACCTCGTAGAAATGAACGCTCATATCTACGAAGACGAGCTCGGAACGATCGTCTCCGTGACAGAGATCCCGGACGACTATAAAGAGCTTGCCGATGAGTACCGCGGAAAAATGATCGAAGCGCTTGCGGAGATCGATGATAATATTATGGAAAAGTACCTTGAAGGCGGCGAACTGACCGTTCCCGAAATAAAGGCTGCTATCCGTAAAGGAACCATCTCGGTAAGCATCATACCGATCTGCTGCGGTTCATCGTACCGCAATAAAGGTGTTCAGCAGCTGCTGGACGCAATAGTGGATTATATGCCCGCACCTACGGACATTCCTTCCATTAAAGGCGTCCATCCGAAAACCGGCGAAGAAGAAGTCCGTCACCCGAGTGACAGCGAACCGTTCTCCGCTCTGGCTTTCAAAATCATCACGGATCCGTTCGTCGGAAAGCTCTGCTTCTTCCGCGTTTACTCCGGAAAACTGACGGCGGGATCCTACGTTTATAACGCTACAAAAGGCGAAAAGGAGCGCATCGGGCGTATCCTGAGAATGCACGCGAACCACCGCGAAGAGGTGACCGAGGTTTATACCGGAGAGATCGCCGCGGCGGTAGGACTCAAGTGCACGACTACAGGCGACACGCTTTGCGAAGAGACGCACCCCGTTATCCTTGAGACGATGGAATTCCCGGATCCCGTTATTTCGATAGCTGTGGAGCCGAAGACCAAAGCCGGACAGGAAAAAATGGGTATCGCGCTTCAGAAGCTGGCGGAGGAAGATCCCACGTTCCGCGTTCATACCGATAAAGATACCGGTCAGACCATTATCTCCGGCATGGGCGAACTTCACCTCGAGATCATTGTCGACAGACTGCTTCGCGAATTCAAGGTCGAGGCTAACGTAGGTAATCCTCAGGTAGCGTATAAGGAAGGCATCCGCAAAGCGGTGCATCAGGACAGCAAGTTCGTGCGTCAGTCGGGCGGCCGCGGTCAATACGGCCACTGCGTCATTGACGTCGAGCCGCTGGAAAGAGGCGCCGGATACGAATTCGTTAACAAGATCGTCGGCGGCGCAATACCGAAGGAATACATTGCCCCCATCGATCAGGGTATCCAGGAGGCAATGCAGGCAGGTGTGCTCGGCGGCTATCCGACCGTTGACCTCCGCGTCACACTGGTAGACGGTTCGTATCACGAAGTTGACTCTTCCGAAATGGCGTTCAAGATCGCCGGTTCGATGGCTATTAAAGATGCCTGCCGCAAGGCTGATCCGGTCCTCCTCGAACCCATTATGAAAGTCAGCATCACCGTGCCCGAGGAATACCTGGGCGACGTTATCGGCTCTGTCAGCTCCAGAAGAGGCCGCATAGACGGCATGGAAGACGTTGCCGGAACGAAACGCATAACCGCATACTGCCCGATGGCGGAAATGTTCGGTTATGCCACATCGCTGAGGTCAATGACTCAGGGCCGCGGTACGTTTATTCTCGAGCCCAGCCACTACGAAGAGGTCCCGAAGAACGTCCAGGATGCGGTACTCAAAAACAGGGCGTCAATGTAAAAAGATTCTTTTTGCATTCCGTCTCAAAATAATGCGCCGCGGCTAAAAAATGCTTGCGTCGCGAAGAAAAATAGTGTATGATTTATATACGCGCTTTTTAGTGTCATTTCTTTAAGGAGGAAAACAAAATGGCAAAACAAAAGTTTGAAAGAACAAAGCCTCACGTAAATATCGGTACCATCGGTCACGTTGACCACGGTAAGACCACACTGACGGCTGCTATCACCAAAGTTCTGGCTATGGGAAACGATAAGATCACAGTTAAAGCTTACGATCAGATCGATAACGCGCCCGAAGAGAAGGCCAGAGGTATCACGATCAATACCGCACACGTTGAGTATGAGACTGCCACCAGACACTACGCTCACGTTGACTGCCCCGGACATGCCGACTATGTTAAAAACATGATCACAGGCGCAGCTCAGATGGACGGTGCTATCCTGCTCGTTTCCGGTGCAGACGGCCCTCAGGCTC
>JAFWQX010000060.1 GCA_017508875.1 Clostridia bacterium
CGTGAATCAATATACGACCGACGGTATCTGCGTGACGGCTAAAGGCAGGCCTATTAAGGCAAAGACGCTCGGCCAGGCGGAATACGTCGAATCGATTAGGAAAAATTCCGTCACGTTCGGTATCGGACCTGCCGGAACCGGAAAAACGTACCTCGCCGTGGCGATGGCAGTTTCAGCATTCCGGAAAAACGAAGTTTCGCGCATAATACTCACTCGCCCTGCAGTAGAAGCGGGAGAAAAGCTCGGATTCCTTCCGGGAGACCTGCAGAGCAAAGTTGACCCGTACCTCCGCCCGCTGTACGACGCCCTCTACGATATTATGGGAATTGACGCCTACCAGCGTAATTTCGAACGTGGCGCCATCGAGATCGCGCCGCTTGCCTATATGCGCGGCCGCACGCTCGATAACTCTTTCATAATACTTGACGAAGCACAGAACACCACGCCGGAGCAGCTTAAAATGTTCCTGACCCGAATCGGACAATACTCCAAAGCCGTTGTCACCGGCGATGTTACGCAGATCGACCTTCCGAAGGACAAGACTTCTTCGCTTCCCGGAGCGCAGAAGATCCTGGGCGGGATCGACGAGATAGGATTTGTGACGCTGACGGGCCGCGACGTTGTGCGCTGCCAGCTGGTCCAGAAGATCATCAAGGCATACGAAAAGTTTGAAAAGAAGGATAAATAATGAGACATATTTGCAGATTTTCTTTTGAAAAGCTCAGATTATTTACGCTCGCACCGAAAAAGGAAATACTGAGCGCCATATCGGACGTTTTCCGGGAAGCCTGCTCAGCTGAGTACGGAAACGTGACAGCCGCCGCTCAGGCGCTGGGGGCCAAGGGCATAGAAGTATGCGTCGTTTTCACAGATGACGAAGGGATAAGAAAATACAACAGGGAATACAGAGACATTGACCGCCCGACTGACGTGCTGTCGTTTCCGTCAATGAATTTCGCGGACGGTGAGGGCAGCGTGACTCCGTTCGACATTGACCCCAACACCGGCTACGTGTATCTTGGCGATATAGTTATATCCGTCCCGAAAGCGCGCGCTCAGGCGGAGTCGTACGGCCACAGCCTTAAGAGGGAAATAGCTTTTCTCGCAGCCCATTCATGCCTGCATCTGATCGGGTACGACCATGAGGAAGACGGCGGAGCGAAAAAGATGGAAGCGCTGCAGGAGGCAATACTTACGAAACTCGGTATCACACGTGACGCGCCGTGATCATTAATGTTTGCGGGCAATCAGGAGGAATTATGAACCATAAGACAGGATTCGTTACGGTAATCGGAAGACCGAACGTCGGAAAATCCACACTTGTAAATGCGCTTCTGGGAGAGAAGATCGCGATCACTTCGCCGCGACCGCAGACGACGCGCTCTAATATGAGGGCGATACTCAGCACCGACGACTACCAAATCATATTTATTGACACTCCCGGAATATATTCGCCTAAGAACAAACTCGGTGAACTGATGACCGAAGCCGCGAAAAAATCGCTCGAAGGCGTTGACGCAGTCATCTATATGTGCGACGCGACCGACAGGACCTTCCTGAGCGCGGACCGAAAGATCACCGAATTGATCAGGGCAGCGGGGAAGCCTGCGATAGCGCTTATTAATAAGATCGACGCGGTCCCGAAAGAGGCTTTGCTGGAGCGGATAGCGACTTTGGCAGGTGAATACGATTTTAAAGATATCATACCAGTTTCCGCACTGAAGGAAGACGGCCTCGATATCGTCGTAGATTCGATTGTAAAGCTCCTTCCCGAGGGCGAAGAACTGTACGACCGCGATTATCTTACCGATACGTCCGTAAGAGATATTGCCGCCGACATCATCCGCGAAAAAATATTGCTGTTTACGAAAGACGAGGTGCCTCACGGTACGGGCGTCGAGATCATACGTTTCATAGAGAGCGAGAACGGCGGACCGGTGCATATCGACGCGACGATCTACTGCGAAAAAAACAGCCATAAATCCATCATTCTCGGAAAGGACGGGGCAATGCTCGGTAAGATCGGTTCACGGGCAAGGGAGGATATTCAGAAAATCACGGGCTGTCCGGTTAACCTCAAGCTTTTTGTTAAGGTCAGGGAGAACTGGAGGAACAACAACGGATTCCTGCACGACCAGGGGTTTGGGGAGAAAGACTGATGAGTTAAGAGTTAAGAGTTCAGAGTTCAGAGTTCAGAGTTAAGGGTTCAGAGGCGAACCGAGTGATGGCACGATATTGAGTTCAGAGTTCAGAGTTAAGAGTTCAGAGTTCAGAGTTCAGAGCAAATGGCAAATGGTAAATGGCAAGGTGTATGGATAAGGAACGTTATTTTTCTGTTAATGCTATAGTGCTTAAGTACAGTGATTATTCTGAATCAAGCAGGATCCTTACGCTGTTTTCCGATGAATTCGGCCTCATCAAAGCATCCGCAAGGGCAGCGAGGCGGAAAGACAGCAAAACGCTTCCGCTGATACAGCCGTTCGCATTTTGCAGATATGATCTGTGCCGCGGAAAGAACGATATACACACCGTGACGGGCGGAGAACTTATTGAAAACTTTTATGATCTGACCAGAGATATCGGCCGCTTCTCGGCAGCCGGCACGATAACGGGAGAACTGCTCGCAAATCTTGTTCAGGATGAACCCGAACCGGAAGTGCTAAGACTCTACCTGAACACGTTGTTCGCATTGTGCTATACTAAAAAAGCGCCTGAGCTCATTTCGGCTGTGTTTTCATTAAGGCTCAGACACGAACTTGGCTTTCTGCCTGAAGCGGAGGAAGTACTGAGGCGGAACGGAAGCAAAAGTAAAAACGAAAACAAAAATGCTGAAACTGACGCCGGGATTCTAAAAAACGTTTTATCACATATTTTCAATTCGGAACTGAAACAGCTGTACGGTTTTGAATTGTCGGAAGACCTGGCGGGTACGGTGCTCGAACTCGCAGGCAGATTAAAGACGGAGGACAGATAATGTATTTTATTGTTGTGTGCGACAGCTTCGGGATCGGCGCTGATCCATGCGCACGTGAATACGGTGACGAGGGGTCAAATACGGCGAGAAGCGCTTCTTTGGGCATCGGAGGGGAAAAATGGCTTTTCCTGGAAAGGCTCGGGCTCGGCAACGCGTACGAACTAACGGCGGGGGAGATATTGCCCTCGGCGCATCCGGTGAAATATCCGCTGGCTCGATACGGGGCAATGAAAAAATTGTCGCCCGGTAAAGATACGCAGACCGGCCACTGGGAGATCGCGGGACTTGTCGCGGACGTACATCTTGTTCAGATGCAGCCTGAGTATCCTTCTTTCGGGAAGGAGATAACCGACATGCTGAAAGAGGAGACCGGGTATGAGTTCCTTGGGAATTACGCCGCATCCGGGACCGTCATTATTGAAGATCTGGGCGAGGAGCACTTAAAGACAGGAAAGCCGATACTGTACACTTCCGCAGATTCGGTAATGCAGATAGCTGCGCACGTTGACGTCATACCTCTTGAGGAACTTTACAGGATATGCGCAGGAGCCCGCAGAGTGTGCGATAAGTTCGGGATAGGCAGAGTTATTGCCCGGCCCTTCAAATTCGCTCCAGATGGCTCGCAGAGCCGTTTTTTAAGGACTCTGGATCGCAGAGACTTCGGCATCGAACTTCCGGGGGAATCTTACTTCACGTCGCAGTTCCCGAAGTACGGTCTTTCGGGCGTGGCGGTCGGAAAAATAGGCGACATTTTCAACGAGACCGGGTTCGGTTTTTCATATCACGATAAGGGCAACGACCAGTGCCTTGCGCGTATGACGGAGATCGTTACCAGGAATAATCCTGAAATTCCGGAGCGCAGCGTGGTATTCGTAAATCTGGTAGATACTGATACGTTATACGGACACAGGCGCGACCCTTCAGGGTACGGCAGGGAGATCATGCGTATATCCCGGTATCTCGAAGGCTTCTGCGGCCTGATGCGAGATACGGACGTGCTGTACTTTACCGCGGATCACGGCTGCGATCCGTGCTTTACCGGAACCGATCATACGCGCGAATACGTGCCCGTGCTCGTGTTCGATAAATCACTTGTGAACGACGACGAACCTTCAGGGGCTCCGGGGGCGGAGGAAATGTGCCTCGGTATCTCGGAAGGCTTCGATTGGTGTGTTAAAGATATTATCAGGCGCGAAAAGGAGGGTGCTTTAAATGGTTCAGTATAATCCTTCAAAAGTCTCAAAGATGAAGAAGAACGATAATATATGCGGCTATTTTTATCTGAAAAGTTCAGAAGTTCGTGTTTCCAATCAGAACAGCAGGTATCTGGATCTCACTTTCTGCGATAATTCCGGCGAGATCAACGCGAAAATGTGGAATGCGGACGACGGTGACGAGATACTGTTTCGCGCGGGGACGATAGTATATGCCGAATGCCTCGTGAAAGAGTTTCAGGGCTCGCTGCAGCTTAGAGTCGATACTATCAGGCGGACAACAGATTCCGAGAATATTGACATCAGCGTCCTCGTGCCTTCCGCACCCGAAAAGCCCGAGGAAATGTACGCTTACGTTGTCCGCATCGCGGAAGCCATCGCCGATCCGGATTATAAGAAGCTTGCCCTCTTCATACTTGAAGAATATAAGAAAGAGCTTATGGTGTATCCGGCGGCTAAGACGTTCCACCACGCCGTGAGATCCGGGCTTTTATATCATACCTGTACGATGCTCAGGGGCGCGAGACATTATACGGAGCTTTATCCGGAACTGCACGGGGACCTGCTGTACACAGGCGTGATCCTGCACGATATAGGAAAGATACGCGAAATGGAACTGATGGATTGCGGACTCGTTGCGGATTACTCTCTCGAGGGAAATCTGCTGGGGCATATCACGCTCGGTATCTGCATGGTTGACGCGGCTGCGATGCAGATCGGTATACCGCGCGAAAAAGCCGTTCTCATAGAACATATGATCCTGTCTCATCATTACGAGCCGGAATTCGGAAGCCCGAAAAAACCGGCGTTTCCGGAGGCTGAGGTGCTCCATTACCTCGATATCGTGGATTCGAGGATGTACGATATGGAGCTTGCGCTCTCTTCGACGAGGCCCGGAGAATTCAGTGAGAAGATCAATTCGCTTGAAAAACGCACGGTACTGAAGATCGATTGACGGCGCAGCGGGTTCGGAGGACGGGATTTCGGGGACAGGATTTCGGAGGACAGGATGCTGACTATCATAACAGGAAGAGCGAAAACCGGAAAAAGTACGTACTGCCGCTTTGCTTTTGCGGAAAAAGCGCTTGAAGCAGGCAGCACGGCGTATTATATTGTCCCCGAACAGTTTACTGTAGAGGCAGAAAAAAACATTCTTTTGCTCGATATTATGGCGGGACGCGCACTGTTCATGTCTGAAGTATTGTCATTCAAACGGCTCGTGCACAGGATCCTCGGAAAACTTGGCGGCGGTGCCGGCAATATCCTGACGAGGCAGGGACGGGCAATGCTGCTCGCGAGTGTGCTTTCAGATATGTGCTCCGGAGGCGAGCTCGGGTACTATACGGATATTTCGCGCAAGCCCGGGGAGATCGTTTCGCTGCTTGAACTGTTCGACGAACTTGAACTTTACAATTCGGACAATGTATCTCTTGAACAGAAGCTCGCTGCGATCACCGGATCCGTCACAGGTACTCAGAAAGTCAAGTATTCTGACATTTTTTCGATATATAAGCGTTTTTCGGAAAGGGTCAATGATTCGTTCCTTTCGGGTTCAAGAGCCTGGGAGACCGCCGCTGAGCTAAGCGGCCGCTTCGGCTTTTTTGGGGGAAAATCGGTATGGATCGATGAGTTTGCCGGCTTTACCGACGCAGAGTTTCGAATTATCGCATGTATGCTTAAAGAAGGCGCAGACGTTACCGTAACGCTCTGCACATCCCATATGGATGAACCTGTGTTTTATGCGATAGACAGGACGCTCGATAAACTGAAAGCCGTCGCCGTATCAGCCGCATCGGGATTTACCGTAAAAGAAGTAAATGAGCTTATTCCGGACGGACAGAACGTTCGCGCAAACAGCCTTATAAAGCAGCTCGAGCATGCGTACACGAACACTGTGCCTAAAAAGCTCGACACGGATACTTTGGATCCGTCGCTGCTTAGTACCGTTTCTCTTAGCGAGGCATCCGATACATATAACGAAGTGATTGCCGCCGCCGAACGTATTGCCGCGCTCTCGGAAAAAGGATACAGATATTCCGAAATTGCCGTCGCGGTCAGAAACATAAATGACTACAGCGTGTATATCCGGACAGTATTCGGCGGAAAAGGAATACCGTTTTTCATTGACGACGTTAAAAATATCAATTCAAACGCCGCGATCGTGACTGTGAACGCACTTCTCGACCTTTATCTTTTCGGAATGAAGCCGGAAGACGTAATAGTTTTGCTGAAGAGCGGTTTCTTTGTAAAAAGCCGCGACAGGCAGGATGAGATCGAAAACTATATCATTTCACATAACCTGCGCTATCCCTCTAAATACGCTTCTTCCGCCGTTCCGGAATTGGTACGGTTTCATGAGATATACACTTCGCTGAAAGAGCTTTTTACCGGTGCCGGCGATCTTGAACAGGCCGCTGACGGATTTACGGCGTTTTTACAAAAGCTCGGAATTGACCGTATTGCGCTGGAGATGAGCACCGAGCTCGATGCCGACGGGGAAAACGAGAAGGCGAACGAATTCCGCCGCATCTGGAACATTATAATCGAACTTATAGACCTGATCAAAAGCTATCTGGGCAATGAAAAGGCCGACAGCGCGACGGAACTCGCTTCTCAGCTCAAAAGATATCTGCAGATCGGGTTTTCCGGGCTGAAAATGGGCTTCATTCCGCAGGAACAGAATGCGGTGCGCATCGTCGGGATTGGGCGGTCAAGAATCGGAGCTCCGCGTGTTACGCTGCTTCTGGGCGTAAATGAAGGCGTCATGCCTGCTGAGGTCAATGACACAGGCATTCTTCGGGATTTTGAGCGTGATGAATTTGAATCTGCAGGTATAAGTCTCGCTGACAGCAGCCTTTCGCGCGCATATAAAGAATTGTTCATGATCTATTCTGCGCTTTTCTCTCCGTCTGACGAGCTCCACGTTTCGTATGCTGATAAAGACGCAAAGGGCGGAGAACTGCTTCCGTCGTCGAGGATCATAAAGCGCCTTACTGTGATCGCTCCTTTTATCGAAACAGGGAAAACGGCCGCGGAGACTGAAGAGGGCCCCGGCGCTTCAGACGGAACCGCGGGCGAAGGACAGAGCGGGCAGGAAGGGGAAGAAGCGCAGGAAGGGCAGGAGGGCTTTCCGGAAAAATATGATTTTAACGTATCTCCGGATCTTTCGTGCAGGCTGATCGACCGCGGTGATAAAAGCGTAATAAGCATCTCTCAGGTCGAGGCGTATAACAATTGCCCGATGTCGTACCTTCTGGAAAGAGGGCTCGGACTTTCGGAGAGGGATAACGGCGAATTTAAGATTACAGATCTGGGCTCCATAATGCACGCGATACTCGAGAAGGGCGGAATGGACCTTGCCCATACCGACCTGTCCAGGATGGACACGCGGGCGCTTTCTGAGCTTGCAAACAGTCTTACGGACAAATATTTTGCGGAGATCATCACCGGCTTTTATCCGGATTTCGATCTGATTTATTCGTCAAAGAACAAGATCCTGATGCAGAAGATAAAAGATGCTTCGGCAGTTATATTGAAGTCGCTGGGACGTCAATACCAGAAGAGCAGATTTAAAGCGCTTGCTTTCGAGTGCGATTTTTCGGAAAGCGGCCTGCTTCCGTCTCTGGCGGTAAAAACACTTTCGGGGCCGGAAAGAACCGTACTTGTCAGCGGTAAGATCGACCGCCTCGACACGTTCTGCGAAAGCGGAAAACTTTATATAAGCGTTGTCGATTACAAATCCTCGAAAAAGCAGATCAGGGAGCGCGACGTGGCCGAAGGGCTCAGGATCCAGCTCATCACGTATATTAAGGCGGCTGCGGAAAACGCACAGGCGCGGCAGATACTGTTGTCTATGGCGGGCTCTGAAAATGCTGACGTCACACCCGGTGCGGGGCTTTATTTCGTTTTTGGCTCAGGGATCAAAATAGTTTCAGACCGCACAAAAATTCCGGAAAATGCGGAAGAAAGCACGGATGATCAGTTCAAGATGAGCGGGATCGTCATTGGCGGCGATGAAGTTGCCGAATATCTCGGCGAGGCTAAAAAGGGCGGTATTATCAAAGTTCCAAAGTCAGGTCCGGTCACGGCTGAAAAATTCAAAGAATATTCCGAAATGGTCGATAACGTTATCCTGTCTACCGCGGGAAGCATCGGAAACGGTGTTTTCGGTCCTTCGCCCAAACCTTCCGCGAGCGGAGAACGGCATTGCAAATATTGTCCGTATTACCCCGTGTGCGGCATAGAAATAGTTCAAAAATCCTGATAATTTTGAAAAACGTGATTCCGCCATTGCTTTTTGCCCCTGCCGTATGTTAAAATATCTGCAAGGCAAATTCCGTACTGTTTTTATAGCCGTGATTTGGCCTGTTTTATTTTTTAAGGAGAATGGATATGAATACCAGCAGGGATGTTGTTGAAGCGGCTATCAGAGTTGCCCTGACCAAAGACAGAGAAGAAGAGAAACAGCTTTGCGCAAAATTCCGCAGTGAAGAAGTGCTCGCTGCCGGAGTTGATTTCGGGGGAGAATTCATAATTTCTATCACGAAAATAATCGAGCGCGCTATCGTCGCCGCTAAAAGAGAAGGGCTCATCGGCGAGTCTCATACCGAAGAGGGAGCCGTAGCCGGCGCGGCGAGGGAAGCTGTTTCACAGATCATAAATAAAGCGATCGGACTCAACGTCGGAGGAAAGATCGGAATTGCCCGCAGCGGCCCTCACGTTAGCGTCTGCCTGTTTTTCGGGATCGGAATGCTCCATCTTAACGAGATGGCGATCGGTCTTGGGCACAGAGTTATATAATATCAATAAGCGGGTTTTCGCTCTAAGAACCTAAAAGGCACGTCATAAAAAGGAAGGGTATAAAAATGTATTTCAGATCGGGTAATCAGGCTGCACATACAAGTATCGCTCTGGATGGTCCTTCCGGAGCCGGAAAAAGCACGATCGCAAAGGCAATCGCAAAAGATATGAATTATCTTTATCTCGATACCGGGGCAATGTACCGGGCTTTCGGTTTATATGCCATCAGAAACGGTGTTGATTTTTCCGGCAGCTGGTCTGATAAGGGAAACGAAAAGAAACTTATTTCTTTGCTTGATTCTTTTGACCTTGACGTGAAGCACGTCGACGGTGTCCAGCGCGTATTTGTGAACGGTGAAGATTATACCGACTTTATCAGAACGAACGAAGTATCGAAAGCCGCCTCCGCCGTTGCCGTCGTATCGGCCGTAAGGCTTAAAATGGTCGAACTTCAGCGCAAAATTGCCGCCGGAACGAACGTTGTCATGGACGGAAGAGACATCGGAACGTACGTACTTCCGAACGCGACGGTAAAGATCTTCATCACTGCCTCGGCACTCGCAAGGGCGAAGAGAAGGTATAAAGAGCTGATCGATAAAGGCGACGATTCACATACTTTCGAGCAGGTATACAACGATATGATCGAGCGTGATAAAAATGATTCTACCCGTTCGTTTGCGCCGCTTACAAGGGCTGACGACGCCACGCTGCTTGATACTACGAATATAAATCTTGAAGAATCTATAGAGGCCGTACGCTCGATCATCCTGTCCCGTCTGGGCCTTGAATGACCGGCTTGCGGCGGTGGTGAAAAGATATGTGGTTCCTTCGCATTATCTGCAGAATAATATTTAAAATATTTGTTCCCGTTACCGTACTGAACAAAGAAAAAATGCCTGCCGAAGGTGCATGCATCGTCGCGCCTAATCACGAGACGATGATGGATATGTTCATGATCGGGTATAAGATCAAAAGAAAGATCAACTGGATGGCGAAACAGGAACTGTTTAAATTCAAACCCTTCGGCTGGCTTATAAAAAAGTGCGGCGCGTATCCTGTTAAGCGTGATAATCACGACGTAGGAGGCGCGAATCATACGGTAAATCTTTTGAAGAGCGGGGAGGCTGTAGGCATTTTCCCGCAGGGTACAAGGTCAAAAGGCAGAGGCCTTGCGCTCATTCCTAAACCCGGCTTTATCAGGCTCGCGCTCGATACTGACGCGAAGATAGTTCCGATAGCGATCTGGGGAAAGATCCGTATCTTCGGGCGGGTCTACGTCAAATTCGGCGATCCGGTCGATCCTGCAGTTTTGCTTGAAGGAGCTTCGCCGGCGGATAAGGATGCTGTTAAAAATGCTGCTGTTAAGTACATGGAGAACGTGTACGCTATGATGGAGATCACTGATGAGGATCGTAAAGGCTGAGACCGCAGGGTTCTGCTTCGGCGTGGCGCACGCGGTAAAGCTTGCGTTCGAAGCCCTCGAGGCAGCTAAAAAAGACGGCAGGACCGTAATAGCGTACGGAGATCTTATCCATAATCAAGCTGTTATAAATAAGCTTTCGGAATCGGGACTTATCGTGATCGACGATATCGGGAAGATTGAAGAGGTCCTGCGCGCGGACCCGAATCCTGTCAGGCCGGTCGTCATTATCCGCGCTCACGGCGTCGGTCCGGAAGTTTACAGTAAACTCGCGGAACTCGACTGCGAAACAATTGACGCCACATGTCCGTTTGTGGAAAAGATACATAACATTGCCCGCAGCTCTTCCGAAAAGGGAGATTCGATTTTTATTATCGGCAATCCTTTTCATCCAGAAGTCGTCGGAACGTGCGGATGGTGCGAAAAAAAACCGTTTGTTTCTGATAATACCGATGAAATTTACTTGGAAATCTCGAACGTTTTCGCACAAAATCCTGCTGTTTCGGTGTCGGTTTTGGAACAAACGACATACTCTGAAACAAAATTCAAAAAATTTGCCGAAAATATTAAAAAAGCCTTTGACAAAATTGAAATTTTTGATACAATATGCAGTGCGACCTTTAGGAGGCAGCAGGAAACCGCTAAAATTGCATCCGAAGCTGACTTCATGGTAGTCATCGGCGACCGGGGAAGTTCCAATACCGGGAAGCTTTTTGACATATGCCGTGAACTATGCAGAGATACTGTTTGGGTGGAGAATGCTGATGAACTCCCTGTGGACAGGTTGCGTAACATTTCTTTTGTTGGGGTGACAGCCGGAGCATCGACGCCCGACTGGATCATCGAGGAGGTAATTAACAACATGAGTGAAATCGAGAAAGTTGAAGGCGTAGTAGAAAACATCGCCGAAAACACAGAAGCAGTGGTTAATGAAGCAACAGCCGCTGCCGAGGAGACGCTGGATCAGGCTGCTGAAACTGTTCAGCAGGCTGAAGAAACTGTTGCCGAAGCTACTGAAAACGTTGAAGACGCTGTTCAGGAAACCGCAGAGGCAGCAGAAGAAGTTAAAGAAGCCGTTGAAAACGCCGCTGAAGATGAGAGCTTCGCATCTCTGCTTGAGGATTCTCTCAGCGCCGTAAAGAACGGAGACGTTGTTACCGGACGCATCAATAAAATTGATGATAAGGGCGTTTACGTTGATTTCGGCTTTAAGTATGAAGGCTTTATTGCTATCGATGAATTTGCGGCCGTTCCCGGACATGACGTTCCCGAACTGCAGATCGGCGATGAAGTTAAGGCACAGGTCGTTAAAGTTAACGATAAAGACTGCGAGACCATCCTTTCCAAGAGACGTCTCGATAATAAGAAGAACATGGAACTTCTTGAGCAGTCTTTCGCGGAGAAGACTCCTGTTACCGTAAAAGTCACCGAAGCTGTAAAGGGCGGCGTCGTAGCTTTCCTTGGCTCCATCCGCATCTTTATTCCTGCATCCCAGCTTGCTGAGCGCTTTGTGAGCGATATCAGCCAGTTTGTAGGAAAGAGCATCGAAGTCGTCATCATCGCTTTCGAAAAAGGACCTAAGGGCCGTAATAAGATCCTCGGTTCCAGAAAACAGCTTCTGGCCGCCGAGAGAGCTAAACTTGACGAGACGTTCTGGTCCGATATGTACGTTGGTAAAGTCTGCACCGGTAAGGTTAAGAGCCTGACTCCGTTCGGCGCTTTCGTTGACCTCGGCGGTTACGACGGACTTATCCACCTCACCGAACTCTCCTGGGAGAAGATCCATCATCCGTCTGAAGTTGTTAACGTCGGTGATGAGGTCGAAGTCAGAGTTCTCGAATGCGATCCTGAAAAGAAACGCATTTCTCTGGGCTACAGAAAACCCGAGGACGATCCGTGGGCAGATGCCGAAGATCTTTATCAGGTCGGCGACATCCTCGAAGTTACAGTCGTACGCTTCGTAAGCTTCGGTGTGTTCGTAAACATCGCTACAGGCGTTGACGGTCTGGTACACATTTCCCAGATCTCCAACCAGCGCATTACGAAGGCTGAAGACTGCCTCAAGATCGGTCAGAAGGTAATGGCTAAGATCATCGAGACCAACATTCCGGAGAAGAAGATCAATCTCTCTATCCGCGAAGTTCAGGCGTACGATCCCGAGCCGAAGCCCGAAGAACTGGACGAGAACGGAAATCCGATAGTTCGCGAGAAGAAAGAGCGCAGACGCAAAGATAATAAAGCTCCTAAGGGCGAGAAGAAGGGTAAGAAGGACGACGACGAGATCCACGGCGATACAGCTCCTGCATCGATGGGGACCTCTATCGGAGATATCCTCGCTTCCAAATTAGGCGGCAGCGCTATGGACGTGCTCTCCGTTGAAGCCGAGAAGGCTGAAGAAGCTGTAGAAAATGCAGCCGCAGAGGAGAAATCCGCCGAATAATATTTCAGCAGATCCTGCGCGCGTCCGGCCGGTTGCTTGTCCGGACGAGCGGATTAGCTGTGCAATTTATATGTTGAATAAAGCTTTGACTGATTTCACTTATGTTTTTGCATAAACGAAAGCCTGAATCCCGGGAGGGGTTTGGGCTTTCTTTATTTGATTTTACCAGGGGGACAGTATGATGGACAATAAAAAATGGTTTTATGATGCTAAATTTGGTATGATGATCCACTGGGGCCTGTATTCGCTGCTCGGCGGAGAATGGAAGGGCGAGCGTATGGCCGAGATCGGTGAATGGGCACAGGAGTTTTTCCGCATCCCCGGAACCGAATATCATAAATTGACCGCCGCATTTAATCCGGTATACTTTGACGCAGAAGAATGGGTATGCCTTGCCAAAAAAGCAGGTATGAAGTACGTCGTATTTACTTCTAAACATCACGACGGTTTTGCTATGTATCATTCTAAAGCAAGCGCTTATAACGTGTTTGACGCCACGCCTTTCAAACGCGATCCCGTCGCAGAACTTGCCGCGGCATGCAAAAAATACGGGCTTAAACTTGGCCTTTATTATTCGCAGGATCTCGACTGGGAGCATCCTCACGGCGGCGGATATAAGTTGGGAAAAGTTTGGTGCGGCGACCGCGCTTATCTCACGAATAACTGGGATTATCCTGATGACAGCAAAAAAGACTATTCGATCTGTTTCAGAGAGAAGATCGTGCCACAGGTCAAGGAAATCCTTTCGCAGTACGGCGACCTGCTCCTTATCTGGTTCGACGTTCCCGTTACGCTGAATCCGGAGCAGACCGACGAATTATATAATTTGGTCAAGTTCTACCAGCCTGACTGCCTCGTTAATTCCCGCATCGGAAACGGCTACGGCGATTACCGTTCCGCGGATGACAATGAGATCCCGGAGAGCAACGGCGGCGTGAGCCTTTACGAATCTCCGTGCACGATCAACGACACGTGGGGCTACAAGTCGTTCGATAATAACTGGAAGTCCGCTGATACGATCATTGACCTTAAGACCAAGCTTAATTCCAGGGGCATAAACTACCTGCTGAACGTTGGCCCCGACGCACTCGGAAGGATACCGGGCCCGAGCGTTAAAGTGCTCGAGGAAGTTGGAGCGCGGGGCTGATTAAGCTTCAGTGAAAGAAAATATTTATTGACACCGGCGCTTTTGGTGTGTATAATTGCATACGTCGCTTGAAAAAGCGACAATGGTGGTTGTAGCTCAGTTGGTTAGAGTACCAGGTTGTGGCCCTGGGGGTCATGGGTTCGAGTCCCATTAATCACCTTCCGAAAATCGCCTTTCGGGGCGATTTTTTGTTATTGATACAGTTGCTGAGACAGATTTGTATTAGTTCCGGGGTGAGCAATATGTCAGATCCGATTAATTCTGAAAGCGGAGAAATACTTTCCGAGACCGATCAGATTACTTTAAAAGCGAAGAAACGCGAAAAAACGATCATCCGTACCTCGTTCGTCGGGATCGGGGCCAATATCTTCCTGGCTGCTTTCAAGCTGTTTGTTGGCCTTATATCGGCATCTATTGCCGTCATGCTTGACGCAGTCAATAACTTTACCGACGCTTTGTCGTCCGTCGTTACGATTATCGGCACTAAACTTGCCAACCGCAGACCCGACAAAAAGCACCCGATGGGACACGGCCGGGCTGAGTATCTCAGCGCACTGATCATCGCCGCGATCGTGCTTTACGCCGGTATCACGTCGCTGATCGAATCTGTTAAGAAGATAATCAATCCGTCCGCAGCCGATTATTCCGTGATCTCACTCGTGATAATCTCTGTCGCCGTCGTTGTTAAGATCCTGCTCGGTCTGTACGTCGGAAAGAAGGGGCGGGATACCGATTCGGATTCTTTGAAGGCTTCCGGAAAGGACGCGCTGTTTGACGCGATATTGTCCGCGTCGGTGCTGGCTTCCGCGCTTATATTCGTGCTGTTCCGTATTTCGCTGGAAAGCTACGTAGGTGTCCTTATCTCCGGGTTCATTATCAAATCCGGTATCGAGATGCTCATCGAGACGCTCAATAAGATCCTTGGGGAAAGGGCAGATTCCGAACTTACCACGAAGATCAAATCTCTGCTTAAAACGCTTCCTGAAGTGAGAGGCGCGTGTGACCTCGTAATTCACAGCTACGGTCCTGAAAAATTGCTCGCCTCCGTGCATCTTGAAGTGCCGGATTATCTGACCGCTACGCAGATCGATACTCTCGCGAGGCGTGCACAGCTTCTCGTAATGCAGGAGACCGGAGTTATTTTAACCGCTGTGGGTATTTATTCGTACAATACTTCGAGCGGTGAGGCGGGAATAATACATGATAAGATCAGAGAAAAGGTGCTTGCCCATGAATGGGCGCTCGAACTTCACGGGCTTTACTTTGATGAAGAAACCAAATCTATCCGGTTCGACGTCGTCATGAGCTTCGATATACCGCATGACGAGGGCCTTAAGATACTTTACTCTGAAATGAATGAACTGTATCCGGAATACAAATTCTTTATTGTCGCAGACGTGGATGCATCCGACGTTGACGACGTCTCGGCGGATGATCATGATGCGGGCGGCGAGTCTGAAGCCGAAGGCTGAGCTCCGATCGAACGCAATTATTGACCATAAACAAATATAAACAAATATAAACAAAAACAGGCACACAAAAAGACGGGCGCTTTTACACACCCGTCTTTATATTTTTGAGCAGCTCTGATGTTATCTCGCGAGCTTCTCGATCACCGCGGTGAAGTACTGCTGGCCGTAAACGTCTACGAATCTGTAGACTGCGTTCGATTTTGAAACGTCCGGAAGCAGCACGTCCGTCACTTCAAGTTTGCCTGAATAGGTCATCTGATCTCCGAACTTATAACTGTCTTTATATACTCCGTCGTACGTGTAGTAATCGCACAGGAAATCGATCTTATCGCCCTCTTTAAGAGCAGGAATGTCAAATTCATCACTCGGGTCAACGGGGGCCATATCCACGTCTTTGGCGATGGCGAGCGTTTCGTCATCCGTATAAAGATATCTGACGCCGTCAACGCTGCCGACGTTGTTCTTGAACACGATTATCAGTTCGGCGCGTTCGTCGTTGATCAGTACGGGAACACGTCCTCTGATGATCGTATCGTTTCCGTTTATCACGGTGTCAATGTAGTAGTACGGTACGACCTGGTTGTTTATCGCGAGCCATGCGCCGTCATATTCACCGACCAGATAACCGTCCTCGAAAGTAAAGATATTGTCCAGGCCGAGGTCAATATATCCCTCGCCGTCATCGTAAAATACGTTCAGCTCTACAGACTGCACGAGATCCCACTGATCGTCTTCAAGTCCGATGACCTTCGTGTCTTTATAATCGACCCACTCCTGAAGCTTTGTCGCGTCAAGGATCCTGCCTTCAAGTATCTCGGACGCTTCCTTCGGGCTCAACGCTTCAAGGAATGAAGAGTTTCCGCCGCTGAGTCCGGGAATCGATATGCCGGAAGATCCGCCCAGGAATCCGCCGAGCAGGGAAGAAATCATATCTGACGAAGAGCCGGAGTTCGAAGAACCGGTGAAGTTTCCGAGTATCGAGCTTACAGGCGAGGAGCTTCCGCCGGAAGTGACCTGACCGGCAGTCTCCATACTCGCAAACGATTTAATGCACTGCGTGTAATCACTGTTCATTCCGATCTGTCCGTACGCCGTAACAGCCGAATCTACGTTGCCGAGCTTGCTGTACGGGAAGTATATCGAAAGACCGTAAGAATTCGTCATAGAAGCGGAAGTGCGGTTGTACTTGACAGCGCTCAGAACTGCAGCGGACAATGCTTTGCCCTCGGGAGTACCGATGTTGTCAGCGAGGTTTACAAGGTCAACCTGGTCGATCTTGTTTGAAGAATATTCGCGCGTGCTGCTTCTCGCATCCGAAACTTTGCTGAAATCGTCCGACTTAATAAGCGCGGTCGTGGTTTTGGAAAAATCGCTGAGCAGCGCCGGAACGGTATTCTGAAGTTCGGCGAGGTCAATTATAGACAGCGTGGTTTTTGCGCTTTGATACTTTGAAGCACAGAAATTCGTGAAGTCGTCAATAATGTTCTTTCCGATCTCGAGCGTGCTCATGGAAGTGTTTGCGGCGAATTTCGTGAGCCAGTCGGTGTAGTACCAGCCTGCACCCGGCTCTGTCTCTTCGGAGGCAATAAGGTAATCGGCGTATGATGAGAGCATAAGTGCGTTCTCTGCCGTAGCCATAAGGCACGTATCGAATCCGATGAAATCAAAAGTCATACCCGCATTCTTAAGCGCCGTGTTGATCTTAGCCAGCGTCATACCGCCGCTCGACGGGAAGCGCTGATCGTATCCGTAGCCCGAAAGCGAACCGCCGCCGTGATCCCAGAAGATCAGCTCGTTCCTGTTTGCCGGGTAATTGGTTTTGCAGTATTTGATGAATTTCGTAAGCGAATCAGGATTTGTCATCGATGCATTGCCGAAATCACTTTCAAGCCGAACGATGCCGCCGTTCGAGATCTTATAGACCTGGTTCGTGGAATTGCTGATCGCCGTGGTCTTCCAGCCCGTGCAGCCGCCTGTCATAACGATGATATTGAGTTTATCCGAAAGCGTCGCTTTAGCCATTTCCGCGAGGTCGGAGGAAGCCATTCCGTTCTTGGACTCCAGATCGGTACCGCACAGATAGACCATGATAGTTACCTGATCTTTTCCGCCGCCCAGGATCTCTGTAAATTTAGCCCTGGAACCGCTGGCGACTTTTGTATTCAGGGTTTTTCCGGAATTGGATTCTCTGTCCCACCCGGAGGAGACACCGACGTTCTGCAGTTCGTTCACGTACGAAGTATTGGTATTCGTAGGAAGAATAGAAGAGACGTTACCGAGGCATCCGGCAAGATTTCCCAGCTTCCCGAAAATACCTGTTCCGCCCATTATGGCGACAATAGCGATTATGATTATCGCGATAATGATCGTCTTTCCGTTCAGGATCGAACCGAGGCCTCCGCCGCTTCCGCCGCCGAAATTGAACAAGCCTCTGTTTCCGCTGTTTCCGGAATCGCCCGAGCCTGAACCGCCGCCGCTTCTGCCGCTGTTTCCGCCGCGGCCCGAGTAGCCGCCGGAATTACCGACAGGACCGGAACCGGTACCGGCGCCGCGCCTGTAGACACCTGAACCCTGGCCTGAAATATTTCTTTGCCTGCCTGCAGGTCTGTTGTTATCTGCCATAGCTAAAATCATTCCTTTCAGTGATTTATGTACTGTTTTATCATATCGAGAATAATGTCTGTACCGTCAACGTTCTCAGCCTTATCCATTTCGGCAATATATTTTTCTCTGTTCTCATAAACGTAAAGAATACTTTCTTTGAGCGTTTCAGGTGTTATCTTTTCTTCTTCCAGCACTTTCGCAAAGCCGCGTTCTTCAAAAGATTTCGCGTTAAGTATCTGATCCCCGCGGCTCGCTGTGAGAGGCAGCGGGATAAGAAGCATCGGCTTTTTCAACGCCAAAAATTCGTGGATAGCGTTTGCACCCGCTCTTGACACCAGAATATCACAAAGATTCAGATAGTCGGGAAGGGGATCGGTAACAAATTCGAACTGCCTGTATGATGGATTTGAGATGAGTTCCGGATCTTGAGTTAGTTTCCCCTTACCGCACAGATGGATAATATTGAACTTTCCGGTAAGTTCTTTGATGTTATCGCGTATCGCGCTGTTTATCGCCGCGGAACCGATGCTTCCGCCCATTACCAGAATGACCGGTTTTCCGTCAAAACCGAGTTCTTTGCGTGCTTTCCCGGCGTCGCCGCTGAACAGTTCGCGCCTTATCGGAGTGCCTGTATGGACGCCTTTTCCACCGGGAATCAGAGGAGCGGCATCGGGGAAAGTAGTGCAAACGGCTGTGGCGTATTTGGCTGACATTTTATTCGCGAGCCCCGGGGTAATATCTGATTCATGACATATCACCGGGATCTTCTTTTTGCTGCATGCTCGTACGACAGGCACCGAGACGTATCCGCCTTTAGAAAACAGCACGTCAGGCCTGATCTTTTTCACCGCTTTTTTAGCATCTGACATACCCTTAATAACACGGAAGAAATCCTTTACGTTTTCCCAAGAGAAGTAGCGCCGGAGTTTCCCGGAATGGATCCCGGTGTATGAAACGTAAGGCAGCGCTTCGATGATCTGCTTTTCAATTCCTTCGAACGAGCCGATATAACTGATTTCCGCTTCAGGCAGCTGCTCGTGAAGCTTCTTGATCAGCGCTACGTTCGGTGTTACGTGACCGGCGGTACCTCCGCCTGTAAATAATACTTTTGCCATCGTTTTCCTCGGTTTCAGACATTTATCATTTGCTTAGATCGTCAGTCGAGACGGTTGAGCCAGCGCCCCGCTTCGAATGCGGAAATATTCTTTGCCACCGCTTCTATCAGTCTGACTCTCGCAGCCTGTGCCGCCCAAGCAATATGCGGCGTGACGATGCAATTTTTAGCGCTCAGCAAAGGATTGTCCTCCGCGGGAGGTTCGGCAGAAAGTACGTCGACTCCTGCGCCTCCGAGTTTTCCTGAGTTAAGTGCATCCGCGACCGCCTGTTCGTCGAGCAGCGGCCCTCTCGCGGTATTGATTAGTATCGCGCCGGGCTTCATCATCGATATAGCGTTTTCGTCGATCAGATTCTTCGTCTCTTCGGTGAGGGGAAGGTGAAGCGTGATGATATCAGATTTTTTAAGGAGTTCGTTTTTAGTTACGAATCTCGCGCCTTCGGGCAATATCTTTTCGCTGCGCGAATGGACGAGTACTTTCATATTGAATGCGCGGGCAATTTCGCAAACTCTGCTGCCTATTGCTCCGTATCCTAAAATTCCGAGCGTGGCGCCGGCAAGTTCCTTGATCGGGGCAACGGTGAACGAGAAATCGTCCGAATCTACCCATTCGCCGTCCTTAACCGCGCGGTCGTGGAGAGACGTGTGCTGGCAGAGCTCAAGTATAAACGCGAACGTAAGCTGCGCCACGTCCTCGGTGCTGTAGCCGGGCACGTTTGTAAGCGCGATCTCTCTTAATCTAAGCGCGTCGATATCAACGGCGTTTGCTCCGGTGGAGAGCAGTCCGACATATTTGCAGTTATCATCAAGTTCCTCTATGATCCCGGAAGTAAGGACTGCTTTATTTGTAATTATGATATCGGCGCCTTTAACGCGCTTGAGTATATCTTTCGGAGCTGTCCGGTCATAAATTTCCGCACGGCAGACCCGGTAGAGCGGCTCCCAGGATATATCTCCCTGATTTGTAGTATAACCGTCGAGCACTACTGCTTTATGCGGCGTATCAAAAGCATAAACGGTAGTATATTCGGCTTTTTCTCCGGCTTTCAGCACCGGTGAAGGCCACTCGGGATGATTGGGGGAATCGGGATAGTATTCAGATTCGAAGCATATGGCACATCTGCGCCCGTAGATCTGTGCGAGCTTGCCCTTAAGTCCGTCTTTAATGTAGTTTCCGGAATAGACCTGTACCGCGGGAAGATCGGTGCTGACGCTCATACGAATACCTGTGACGCTTCCGTAGAGTTCCGCCGCGCGCCTGACCTCTTCGCCGTCCGTAAAATCCCTGACTAAAAAAGCGTGATCGATACCGCTTCCGGCCTGGAGATTCACGTCGGATTCTTCTTTCTTCAGAACGGTCGAAAGAAGAGTCCAGCGGCGCATGTCCATTGCCCCTTTAACCGTCTGAGGCTGCCCGGAAGGGATGCAGTTTTCGTCGACAGGTACGAATTTATCGGCGTAGAGCTTTATTTCATTGTCCCCGATATATCCTTTGGACGGACCGTTCATATTAAAGTACGAATGATTTGTCGGGTTAAATAGCGTATCTTTATCCGAAACACCCGTATATTTCAGTGTGAGCCGGTTTTTATCGTCGAATTCATACGTTACGGCGATATGCATATTACCCGGATACCCCTGATCCATGTCGGGAGAGTCCCACGTTAGAGTGATCGAATTTTCACTTTCTTCGGCGAAAGTGCCGATACGCTCGCTGAAACTGCCGTTCCCGCCGTGAAGATGATTCTCGCCGTTATTCTTTTCAACGCTGAATTCCGTTCCGTTTATTGAAAAATTACCGGAAGCTATGCGGTTCGCGAAGCGCCCTACAAAAGCGCCATAGTAATCGCCTCGGTTTTTGATATACGGCGCCAGACGGTCAAAACCGATCACCACGTCGACAAGCTTTCCGTTTCTGTCAGGTACTGCGAGCGACCGTATGATCCCGCCGTAGTCAAGTATTTCGACGTATGAGCCGCCTTTATTAGTGATGCGGTAGCATGTGACGGTTTTTCCTTCTTTTGTGTAGTCGAATACTCTTTTGCTGAGCATACGGATCACTCCCTGAAATAGCATATTTAACTTTGTTTATTATAGCACATTTAAGGTGCACGGGTCAATTAAGAATCGGGGCGGAGACGTTGTCAATGATCCGGCGGAAACTTTATCGAAAATCCGGCGGAAACGTTCGCAAAATGCGGTTGAAAAAACGCCCGGGAGAGGCCGTCTCAGAGTATAATTTTAGTGGGCGGAGGATCCGGTCAGAAAAAAAGAAAGAGGCCGGAGCCTCTTCCAAATCATACAGCA
>JAFWQX010000061.1 GCA_017508875.1 Clostridia bacterium
CCTTCTAAAATTTCCGGAGGCAGAGCCGGCCTGGCACACAAAACCCGAAAAAGCCGATTTGTGTGCCAAAGTTGACCGCGACCGACTTGAGAGACAGCGCCCGGCTGGCACACAAAACCCGAAAAAAGCGATTTGTGTGCCAAACTTGAGCACGACCGACGTGAGAGACAGAGCCCGGCTGGCACACAAAAACCGAAAAAGCCGATTTGTGTGCCAAAGTTGACCGACCGCGAAGCAAAAGACAGCGCTGCAGAAAAAAGACTCTAAAATAGTTGAGGAATTGCCGCCATGATACGCCTTGCGGCCGGCAAACTCAAGCCGGAGCATCCTCAATTGTCTAAAAAAATTCACGGAAACAGGAAAGAGCTCACAAAAAATGATCACTTCACTTTATCCCGCCGTTGTGGTAAAATACGATTTGTATACGGAGCGGCGGTCAGTTCTGCAAAAACGAAATGCGCCGTGCCGTGTGAAAAAAGATGATCGCCAGTCCGGCATAAGGAGCATACAGTTATATGGGACTGATAAAAGACGCAAAATCAATAGCGCGCAGAGACCCCGCGGCGAGAAACGCATTCGAGGTCTTCTTCCTGTATCCGGGATACCATGCTCTCATATACCATAAAATTGCCCGGGCATTCTACAAAATCAAGCTCAAATTCATTGCCCGCTGGATATCGCAGATCTGTACCAGGCGCACGGGCATCGAAATACACCCGGGCGCGACGATAGGAGAAGAACTGTTTATTGACCACGGACACGGCGTCGTGATAGGCGAGACCGCGGTGGTGGGAAATAACTGCACGATATATCATCAGGTCACACTCGGCGGAACGGGACACGAAAAGCATTGCAAGCGCCATCCTACCGTCGGGAATAACGTCCTGATCGGCGCAGGTTCGAAGATACTCGGACCCGTAACGGTGGGGGACAATGCGATGATAGGCGCCGGATCGGTCGTTGTCAACGACGTGCCTCCGTGTACGACGGTGACGGGCGTGAAGGCACAGGTGATAAAAGTCTGCGGGGAGCGCGTTGCCCCGTCCGAATCGCTCGAGCAGCGCACGGGAGACCCGTTCAAGAAAGAACTTGACGACTTAAAAGCGCAGCTTGAGGAGTTAAAAAAACGCCTTGATAAAGAGGAGAATGATAAATGAAAATATATAATACCCTTTCGAGAAGAAAAGAAGAATTCGTACCGCAGGATCCGAATGAAGTTAAGATCTATTCCTGCGGTCCTACCGTATACAGCTTCGCGCACATAGGAAACATGCGTACTTACGTGTTCATGGATTCGCTCCGCCGCGTGCTGAGGCACGAAGGATACACGCTCAAACACGTGATGAACGTGACGGACGTAGGCCACCTTACTTCGGACGCCGATGACGGTGACGATAAGATGGAAAAGGCCGCTAAGAAGGAGCAGAAATCCCCCTATGAGATCGCCGATTTCTACGCAAAAGCGTTCTTTAAGGATCTGGCGAGGCTCAATATCGACCGGCCGGAGATAATTGCGAAGGCAACGGAACATATTGACGGCATGATCGATTACGTCGTGGGTCTGTGCGATAAAGGGTACGGATACGAGACTTCCGACGGCATTTATTTTGACATAGCGAAATTCCCGGGTTACGGAAAACTGTCCCGCGCCAGACTCGATGAACAGCTCGCGGGCGGAAGCGAGCGCGTGGCCGTGAATGACGAGAAGCATAACCCGGCTGACTTTGCGCTCTGGAAAAAAGCTCCTAAAGAACACATTATGCAGTGGCCGAGCCCGTGGGGAATGGGTTATCCCGGCTGGCATATAGAGTGCTCCGAAATGTCGCGCGAATACCTCGGAGACCTCCTCGACATACATACCGGCGGCGTTGACCATATACCGATCCACCATGAAAATGAGATCGCACAGTCCGAAGCGCTGATCGGGAAAAAGACGGTGAATTACTGGATGCACGGCGAATTCCTGCTCGTTGACGGCGGGAAAATGTCTAAGAGTCTGGGCAATACTTATACTGTCGATACGCTTATCGAGCGCGGGTATTCTCCGCTGGCGTTCAGATATTTCTGCTTAAACGGCCACTACAGGAACAAGCTCAATTTCACCTGGGCGGCGCTCGATGCGGCGCAGACTGCGCTAAACAGACTCTACGAAACACTCCTTGTCCATAAAAACGCTCCCGATACCGAGATCACAGATACCGTGCCCGGAGAAGGCAGATATTCCGACATGAACGTTATGGACGCATGGAAGAAAGAATTCGAGTACGCCATAAGCGACGACCTTAATATACCGCTTGCTATGAGTGTCGTATGGAAAGCGCTGCGCTATAAGACTCCGAACAGGAAAATATACGATTTCGTATTGTCGCTCGACGATATCCTCGGACTTGACCTCGAGAAAGGAACGGCGGAAGCGGAACTTAAGGCGCAGGAGAAGAAAGAGGAAGAAGCGGAAGAACTCAAAGAAGCGATACCGGCTGAAATACTTGCCCTTTCGGAAGAGCGGATGGCCGCGAAAAAAGAAAAGCGCTACGCGGATGCGGATGCGCTGCGCGCTAAGATCGCCGAGCTGGGTTATAAAGTTACGGACACTAAGGACGGCCCTGTGATAACGAAGGAATAACAGCAGAAATGTCAGCAGTTGAAATGAGCAGAACGGATAACGGTCGCAAGCCGCGGGGAGGCAGATTTCTGTCCGGGCGGCCGGTCTTCGTTCTGCTTTTTTTAGTTCTCGTAATTGCCATATCCGCCGGCTGCGGCAGGAAAGTTTATTCGAATTCCGGGAGCAGCGAAACCGAGCTTCTGGCGAGGCTGGGCGTTTATACGGACGCGGCCGCGGAGAAGGTGAACGACGGGATCGACCGGTTTAATTCGGTGCTCGCGCTCCAGAAACTGCTCGGCGCGGGAGACGAGACGCGCGCGGCGGATTATTTCAGGAGCATATCATATACCGGGTCGGTGGACTTCTTTATTGACGCCGACGGGACAAGGGCGGAGCCGGGTGACGGTCTCAGCGCTTCGCAGGCGTACGGCATGTGCTTAAAAGCGCTCGGATATATTGACGGACAGATCGAGCAGGGTCAATCGGTGGATAGTATTGCCGCCGCTGCGGGTTTCGGAACTGTAAACGGATCCGGACTGTTGACCGGAGATAAAATGACGTACGGCTCTTTCGCCATTGTCCTTCACGAACTTATGTTCTTAAAGCCGCGCGGCGCCGGAGACGCTGTATACAGGGTCACAGCGCTGATGGACAAAAAATTTTCCGACCTGCTCGAATACAACGGACTTTACGACGACGTTCCGGCGGAGCTCTGTCCGGTGTTCAAAAAAGGTTATTACAGCGAAGGAAGTTTTTACGCCGCAGTCGCATCGGAGAAGCGCGAATGGGGCGCGTCTTATGTTTCCGTAAGTGAGACAGATCTTTCTGAATATATGCTGCTGCTCGAATCCGACGGATGGATCCGTGAAGGAAAATATTCATCCGAGACGGAAGCGGGAACAGCTATTATTTTATATTATAAAGCAGAAGCTTCCGCACCGGACGGTGAAATGGGGCTGGTACTGAAGTATAATACCGCGGGGACGCTTCGCTGGGTCCTTATGGCGTAAGCACTCTTTGCAGAATTTTGGAGGTATTGAAAATTGAAAAAGAAAAAAGAGTTTAATATGCAGCTGGATCCTGTGCCAAGGGATTTCAGGGTAATGATAGATGAATCCGCGAGAGATTACGGAGAACGAGAAGCGTATATCGTAAAAACGAAGCGCGAAACTTCCACCGAACCGGCCGAATACAGGCACGTCACGTTTAATGAATTCAAGCAGGAGACGAGGATCCTCGGGACGGCGCTGCTCGATCTGTTCCCGCAGGGTTCGCATATCGGCGTGATGGGCGAGAGCAGGTACGAATGGTGCCTCAGCTATCTGTCGATTGCCTGCGCCGGGGACGTTGTCGTTCCTGTCGATAAAGAACTGAACAAGGACGAGATACACCACGTATTGTCCGAATCGGGCGCGTGCTGCATCATCGTTTCTGATAAAGTTTACGCAAAAGCGCTGAAGGACGCGCTGCCCGAACTTCCGAACGTTAAATTATGCGTGCTTATGGACCGCGGGGACGAGCCTGAGGAGCAGCCTGAAGGCAGCGCAAAACTGATCCGTTTTGAAACGCTTATGGAAAAGGGCAGAGAACTGCTCAAAGCCGGAAACACCGCATACGATGAAGTAACGATCGATCCGGAAGCGATGTCTGTATTGATCTTCACGTCCGGAACGACAGGCGTCTCGAAGGGCGTAATGCTGTCTCAGAAAAATATATTGACCGACATGGTATCCGTGCTTCAATGCCTTGACCACTCGTGCGAAGATTCGATGCTCTCGATCCTGCCGATCCATCACACGTACGAATGTACCACGACGTTCCTCGTTTCGTTCCGCATGGGAGCCCGCGTGGCCTTCTGCGAAGGGATCCGCTACATCGGTAAAAACATATTAGAGTATAAGCCTACTATGCTCATGCTCGTGCCTCTGATCATAGAAAATCTGCATAAAAAGATCATAGAAAAAGCGAAAGCAACGAAGCTAAAATGGTTCGGGTTCAGATTCCTGATGGGGCTTTCGAGGTTCCTGAATCATTTCGGTATCAATGCAGGCCGGACGTTCTTTAAATCTGCGCACGAAGCGCTCGGCGGACGTATCCATCTCGTCGTAGCCGGTGCGGCGGCAATGAAACCGGAGATCTGCAAAGATCTCGAGACGATGGGCTTCAAGATGCGCCAGGGCTACGGCCTCACCGAAACGTCGCCAATACTTTGCGTTAACCGCGACAGC
>JAFWQX010000006.1 GCA_017508875.1 Clostridia bacterium
ATGCCACGGCTAATTCTGCGTTTGTCATGGATGGTGATTGCTTCAGCAAAGAAAGCAATCCCAGTTCCGCTTCCGTTATCCCGCCATTTATTACGCCACCCTTTGGCGAGATATTCCGGTCATCTCTTGAAAATTCAAGCGAAAAAGCCGCTTCCTCATTGATGTATGAGATTTCGACCCCCGCTTCATGGCAAAGCGTGTAGATCTTCCTGATCCCCGATCCGAATGTCTCAACATCTTTGCAGAGATAAAGTGTTTTTGCAATTACTTCATTCCTCAGAAATGAACGGATATCCCGGGTATAAAAATCTATCGGCTCAAATTCATTGGCAAAGGATCCTGGATTGCAGATAGAAATACGGTTCGAGAATATATCTATCTCATGCTGTATGGAGAGATCGTAACGAGCGTGTGCAAAGCTGTTGATCACGGCTTCTCTTATGGCATCAACTGGGATCTCAGGAATCTCTCTTCGGTGGATTCCATCTCCACTCATTTCAACCCTCCAGCGGATATTCTTTATGATGTAGGTCACCGCTTCATCGATCAAATCAAATATATTCCCCTCAGTCCGGTCCATATCCAAAAAGGTATCTTTGTGTTCGGTGGCGAATACGGCCATTTTTAACGTAATAGGCTTTCGGGAAGAGAACAGACAAACCCCGGCATTTGTCAGGTGATTTCCGTTTAAGACACCGAGCTGATCTAATATTTTCCGCTTATCGTATTCTATAACCGGCAATCTTCCGCAGGATATGGCAGACTCGAAAAAAGCCATGACTGTCTTTTCATCCGCATCATCTACAGTCTGATCTGTTGTTTTGTTCTCCCAATTTTCTTCGTACTCCCTACGGATCATGATCTTCCGAAGCTCGGAAGGCGACAGCTCTCTATCTTCATCAGCAATGCGGATATAATATTTTCCGAAAGCAGAGTATGGAACATCTTCACCGGAAAATGTAAGAATGATAACCTCGATACCTTCTATTTCTTCAATATCGACGACAGGTATCAACTGCGGTTTTATAGACTCATATACTTTTCTGGATACATCGCGCAGGGTGGAGTCAGTGATGGTAAACGGATTCGGAGTTCCGTCATTCCTGAGCCCGAAATATACTTTCCCATGCTTATGTTTGTTTAACATGGCAGAGACAGACACCATAGCTTCATTCAGCTCTCCGGTCGTTTTTTTAAATTCTCTATACTCGTCTTCACGCATCATACTGAAGTCCTCCCTTCCAGTGCTTTACATTGTATCATGCGTGGCGATATAAATCAATTAATGTGGCGGAATAAATGGCGAGATAAAAATCAGCCTGCTTTGAAAAGCAGACTGACTCTAAAGCTATTGTTTATACAATATTGTCACAAACTGCAAACCACTCGCAACTACATCTTTTTCTGTTTCAGAGTTTTTTCAAAGCAACGTGTTGCAAAAGTGTTGCAAAAACAGTTTGCCGGATTCCATCGATGCCGCAAACCCTTGATTTTACTGGACTTTTTGGCACCACGTATCCATATTATTCTACTCCCACTCGATAAAACTTAACTGATTTCGCTTAGGAAATATTGTCCGTCCTGTTTGTGGTTCCTTCGATTATTTGATGTATCCATATTATCCAGCCTATCATCCTTTCTGTTATCATTTTGTTATCAGCGTTGATAACAGTGGACGGGGTCTGATGCGGATAATCACGAACCTATTATACTTGCTTGAACGCTGTTATTCAAGATTTATGTGCTTGTTGTCATTCCGGAAAGCGATCCATTTATTTATTGGATCCTGTGCAGAATGGAGGTGTATTTCCGTTTTTGTATTGCCTTGCTGATTGGATAAAACAGGATACCGGCTGCAACTCCAATGATCCACACATATTTCCAACTGATAAGAAATCCAACCAGAAGGATGGCGGCGATGGTTATCGCCCAGTATATGAAGTGGAATCTCACTGTCGATTTATTCAGCTCACCAACAACATCTGATCCGTTCGATGTATGCGGTGCATTCTCGATAAACTCCGCTGCCCCGGCAGCACCTGAACAGGAACGAAAATCTGTACTGCACACCTCTGCGGCTTTCGCGTAGGCGGAGTTGCGCAGAATCTCCTGTACAGACGCCCGGATCCCGTCAATGGAATCGTCATTTAAAGCCGTACCGGCACCAATTTCCATTACCCTTCTCGCTACTGCTTTCTGCTCGCTTGTCTGGGGATAGAGCACCATCGGCGCAGCCATATAGAGACTTTCGGAAACGCTGTTCATGCCACAGTGTGTTATAAAAACGTCCGCTTTGGAAAGAATATCGAGCTGATCCACGTAGGGATACACATGGATGTTGTCAGGCAGCACTCCCAATGACGCGCGGTTTACCGCATTTCCGCACGAAATGACGACGTCAACCTTCTGATCCTGAAACGCCGCTATGCATTTTGTGTAGAAATCGGGTCTGTCATTGATGACGGTCCCCAGAGAAATATAAACAAGCGGGCGGTCCTTCGCTTTTTTCGGAACGGCATCTGAGAAAACAGAAGGTCCTACAAATGCGTAGTGATCCGAAAAGCTCTCTGCATAGGGCTGAAAACGCCGCGAAGTATAGACGATGCTATCTGTCTGATTGTCGCTCTGTACCAGAGACAAAGCCCCCTTCACACGATAGCCGTATGGTTCGAGCTTTTTCAACTCCTTAGAGATCCTCGGCAACCCGAAGATCATATCTGCCAGTTCCTTAGGCGTGTTCTTCATATACTGGGATGACAATTGATTAAAAGCAAATGTGCTGGTAGAAACAACCATCGGCACATGGTGTTTCCATGCGTTTAATTTTCCCCAGAAGCAAACGGAATCCGTATATACGACGTCAGGCCGGAAGGTCTTGAACTCTTCGTCGAGAAAGCTGTCCATGCTGAGCGTGATCCGAATGTCCTGAATCGTCATCTCTGTAGTGGAAACATTCTTCAGTCCGGCTTCTTCCCGCTTCGTGAGTTTCGGCAGAAAAGCGTCGCAGGAGATAAATTCTGCGCCTGTTGCATTGATCTTCTCTTCAAATTCGTTGAACGAATAGAATCGTACTGTATTCCCCCTTTTCACCAGTTCTGCTGCAACCGGGAGCAAGGGATTTGTATGACCGTGCGCAGGAATACAGAAAAAGGCAACCTTTTTCATACCTTATCACCCTCCTGATCCTGAAAAGCTATCTTAAACCATTCTGCAAAGGCTTGCTTCGGAGGGATGGCGATCCCCCTCGCCTCATCGCCAAAAAGCAGCAGCGTATCTCCAGGCTTGATTCCAAAAATATCACGAGCCTGTTTCGGGATTACGATTTGTCCTTTTTCTCCGACGGTGGCCGTCCATGCATATTTTCCTTCAGGTGCTTTCATTATACCGCCTCCAAAGTATGATTTGTATAACATATTATACCGTATGAATTCGAATATGTCAAGGAATAATGGGCGGCGAAAATTGCTTTCAGCTACCGTAATGTTATCATTTCGTTATCAATATTGATACCAAAAACAGCAGGCATTCCGTAGAATGCCTGCTGTTTCAAGCTATTCAGGATAACTCAGCACATTTCAAGATAAAATGTGCTTTACTCCCACTCTATCGTCGCCAACGGTTTTGAGCTGATGTCGTAAAGTACGCGGTTCACGCCGCTGACTTCTTTGAAAATCCTGTCTCTGATCTTAAAAAGCAGTTCGTATGGCAGTTCCGGCACGGTGGCGCTGGTGGCGTCTATGGAATTGACCGCGCGGATAACGACCATCCAATCATCGGTGCGTTTGCCGTCTTTGATGCCGGTAGAGCGCAGGTCGGGAACAACGCAGAAATACTGCCAGATCTTATCGCCCAGTCCTGCCTCTGCAATTTCCTCGCGAACAATGGCGTCCGCCTCGCGCAGCGTTTCCAGACGGTCGCGTGTGATTGCTCCCGTGCAGCGCACGCCCAGACCGGGACCGGGGAAGGGCTGACGGTAAACCATAGTGTCGGGAAGCCCGAGGGCCGAGCCTACACAGCGAACTTCATCCTTGTAGAGAAGCTTAACCGGCTCAACCAGCTCAAACTGAAGCTCTGCGGGAAGACCGCCTACATTGTGATGAGCCTTGATGCCGTCTGCCGACTCCAGAATGTCGGGATAAATGGTTCCCTGACCGAGAAATCCGATACCGTCGAGCTTTGCTGCCTCCTCGGCGAATACGTCGATAAATTCCTTGCCGATGATCTTTCTCTTGGTTTCGGGGTCCGAAACACCCGCAAGCTTATCAAGGAATCTGTCTACTGCGTCAACGTAAATGAGATTCACGTCAAACTGCTTTCCGAAAACCTCGCATACCTGTTCGGGCTCGCCTTTGCGAAGAAGCCCGTGGTTGACATGCACGCAGGTGAGCTGTTTTCCGATAGCCTTGGAAAGAAGAGCCGCGCAAACTGACGAATCTACACCGCCGGAGAGCGCCAGAAGCACTTTTCTATCGCCTACCTGAGCGCGAATCTCAGCAATCTGCTCAGCGATAAAAGCATCCGCGAACTCTGTTGTATTGATCCTTTTCATCGATTCGGGACGAACGTTTCCTGACATATAAAAGCCTCCTTTGGCAAAAGATTTTTTGCGAAAAATTTTAAGGAGATTATACTCCCCGGGCTTATTATTATCAAGTTCTCCACTACCTTTTTATTATGAAATATGATAAAATTTTTTCGTTGGCCACCGGTCCTGAAAGGGTTTTGCACGAATGAAAAAAGCTTTATCGCTGCTAATAATACTGCTACTCGTTTTTTCCGCCTGTGGTGATTCGCGGCCGGAAGAGACCGGCGCGGCCGATAATTCGCCGGCTCCGGTACGCACGCTGCTCGGCAGGTATCTCGGGCCGACGTATTCCGTACATACCGGAAACGACCCGGACGGAGAGAAGATTATTTTTGACTGTGAGGGAGGCGTTGTCACAGGTGATTACGAGGCCCGCGCCGTTACGGACGCCTTCACCGGTGAACCGCGTTTTTATGTTGTGAAAACCGCCTTCGGCAGTACGCTTTACAATTCGCGCGGCAGGCTTGTACGCGAAACCGCCGCCTGTGAATACGGTGAAAATTGCATAGGAAGCAGCGTGATTATTCACGAAACCGAAAACGAATTTGAGCTTCCGTACAAGCTCTGGGACGTTGAAAAAGATGAAATGACGCTGGCGAATGCAGCGGCGCTCTACAGGCTGTCGGAAGATCGTGTCCTCGCGGTGGACGGAAACGCTCTTATTATGGGCGTTTTCGGTCTGGGCGGCGAAAAACTTATCGGTTTTCCCATGGAGCAAAAGCTCTGGCTCGAGGACGCGGCGGATGGCCGTTATCTCGCGGTCAATACGCCCGTGAACGAGCAGACTGACGATTATATTTACACGACGGAACTTGACGAAGACGGAAATGAAGTGACCATAATAGGTCCGCCGGAGGACGGAGAGATAGGCGGCCTTGATGATGAGGATGACGAAGAGTTCGGCGCGGAGATGGCATACATTTTTGACAAGGACGCAAAGCTGCTGTTAAAAGCTGATTATGAATCCGATATCCGCCTGGCACGGGACATTCTTTTTGGCGATTATTACCTCCGCTCAGAGGGCATTGGAGATTCCGTCTGCAAAATCAGTGACGGAAATCCGGTTTTATCCGCCGCCGAGGTTCTTTATTATGACGGTATAAACGCCATTGTCAGGAGCGAAGAGGCATCGGTTTCACTGACAGACGCCGCGGGCGCCTCGCTTTTTGCCGGCTGTGATGATATAATCCCCTGCAGGCAGGACGGCCAGGATTCCGCTTCGGCTTTTGTCTCAAGGGCAGGTAAAAAGCTTATGGTGCTCGACAAAGACGGAAAGGTTACTGCCGAGTCTCAGATTGAAGGCCTGACCGGGTTTTCGCTTGCTGGAGAGTACGTTATCTACGAAGTCGCTTCCGGAGAGGAAACGCTCGCGGGCATCGCGGATTTAAGCTTAAGCATCGTTTTGCCCCCGGAAAAATACACTTCCGTAGCCGCCTTTGAAACATCCGCTGATTTTTACTTTGCCGGCACATTCACTAACAGATTCGGCTTTTTGAGAATGGATATATTGGACAAAAACGGCGCGGCCGTGGCCGAAAACCTCACGGACGCAGTCCCGATTAACGAGGGCCGTTTCGCCGCCTGTCGCTATACTCGCGCCGGCATAATGGACTTTGACGGAAATTGGATAAAGGATTATTACATCCCGGACATCAAATGGAAAAGTATTTAAAAGTAACAAAAACGATAGCGTATCTGGGTATGCTGACAGCGCTTGAAATAGTACTGAGCAGATTTCTTTCTATAAATACCTGGAATATGAAAATCGGGTTCAGCTTTGTTCCGATAGTCGCCGCAGCGATTCTTTTCGGACCGCTGCCTGCCGCCATTGTCGGAGCGCTCGGGGATTTTATTGGTGCGTTGGTTTTTCCGATAGCGCCTTATTTCCCGGGGTATACTGCTACCGCGTTTATTTGCGGTATCGTCCGCGGTTTTCTCCTGCACAAAAAACGCGGTTTTGGTGCAACCGTTCTGCTTTCTGCCGCTTCCGCGGCAATGTGCCACTTGATATTGGGACTGCTTCTTAACACTTTGTGGATTAGCGTTACCAGCGAAACGGCATACATCGCCAACCTGATTTACCGCATTCCCCAGTGCGTTATTTTATTTGCGGTTGAGGCGGCTGTCTCCGTCGGCCTGTCCTATCCGCTCCGCAGCCTGAAAAAAGCTTTATAAATCAATGACCGAAAAAGAAGCGATCAATTACATAGAAAACCATTCGTGGAGCAAAACCAGATTAGGCCTTGAGCGCAGCAGGCAGCTCCTTGACCTGCTCGGAAATCCTCAGGACAGGCTGCGCTTTGTCCACGTAGCGGGCAGCAACGGCAAAGGCTCCACCTGCGCCATGCTCGCGGAGATTCTGATAAAAGCCGGCTACAAAACGGGCTTTTATTCCTCGCCATACCTGCAGGTTTTTAACGAAAGAATCCGGATAAACGGACGGGATATCCCCGGCGACGCTCTGGCCCGTGTGGTTTCGCGTGTGGCGGAGGCGGCGGAGCGGATGGAAGATCACCCCAGCCAGTTTGAACTGATTACCGCTGCGGGCTTTTTGTATTTTGCCGAAGAAAAATGCGACGTCGTCGTGCTGGAAGTGGGCATGGGCGGCGAGTTTGACGCGACCAATGTTATTGAGCGTCCGGAAGCCGCGGTTATCACGAATATCGGACTTGAACATACGGAGTTTCTGGGCGGTACGCTTACCGAAATTGCCCGCGCAAAGGGCGGCATTATAAAAGGCGGAAACGTGGTCTGCTATGACGGAGATCCGGAAGCGGTTGACGAGATAAAAAGAATTTGCCGAGAGAGAGGAGCCAGTCTCACAATAGCGGATTTCTCACGGCTTCGCACCGTTTCTGACGATCTGCCGCGGCTTTTGTCCGGCGAAATCAAATCGCTCCCGATTTACAGACGATTTATTTATAAGGAAGAAGAATACAAAATCAGGCTGCTCGGGCGGCACCAGCTTTTTAATGCGGCCGTTGCCATAGAGACGGCAAGGCTTCTGGCAGGCGCGTTTCCTCTCATTACAACGGATGCCATAAAGACAGGTCTGGCAGAGACCACATGGCCGGGGCGTTTTGAGGTGCTTGACACAGACCCGATTTTCATTCTTGACGGGGGACACAATCCGCAGTGCGCCGCGGCTCTGTCCGAAGCGCTCGCAGAGGCCGCTCCCGGAGCAAAATTCCTCTTTCTGCTCGGCGTCCTCGCGGACAAGGATTACGGAAAGATTATCGAAATAATTCAGGATCGGGCGACCGGCTTTGTCTGTCTCACGCCCGACAACGAACGCGCTCTCATAGGGACGGAGCTTGCCGCGTATCTGAACGGTCGCGGTCTCAAAGCCGCCGCCTGCGGTTCTTTGCCTAAGGGCATAGACCTCGCTTGTGATATCATGAGAAAAGAAAGTGACAAATCCGACGCGCCGGCGGGCATCATAGCATTCGGCTCGCTTTACCTCGCCGGAATTGTTAGAACGGAAATGCAGCGCAGAGGCAAAATATGAGACTAAAACATATAAAGGGCTCGGAAGAAGTTATGCTGACGAGCCCGCATATCACGCAGGAGCCGCAGACCCTTCGCGGCGCATGGAAGCGCCCGGGCGAAAAGCTTTTTCTTGAAATCGGCATGGGAAAGGGACAGTTTATAACGCAAAAAGCCTCTGCCGACCCGGATAATATTTATATAGGAATAGAAAAATATTCCAGCGTAATGCTCCGCGCCGTAGAAAAGCAGGAACAGCTCATGCTGCCGAACCTTCGTCTCATCCGTGTGGACGCGGAACAAATGGGTGAGATATTTGCTCCGGGCGAAGTGGACGCCGTTTTTCTCAATTTTTCCGACCCGTGGCCGAAGGACCGTCACGCCAAGCGCCGCCTGACCTCGCCGCAATTTCTTGCCCGTTACGCGCAGATTCTCGCTCCCGGCGGCAGCGTTGAATTCAAAACCGATAATATGGCTTTGTTTGATTACTCCATCGAATCATTCAGGTCGAGCGGATGGGAAATCACCGCTTTGACCCGCGATCTTCACGCCGACCCCGTTCTTTCCGCCGGAAACGTTATGACCGAATATGAAGAACGCTTTTCTTCAAAGGGCAATCCCATAGCGAAGCTCATCGCTGTGCCGCCTCTATTTACAACCGATAATAATATGTTATAATGCTATTTGGCGAAAGTCGTGTTAAAGGGGAGCGAATGAAAAATGAACGTATTTGACATTATTTCTATATTCGGAGGACTGGCCCTGTTCCTGTACGGAATGAGAATTATGGGCGATGGTCTTAAGAGCACATCTTCCGGAGCGTTTCAGAGCGCCATCGGCAGAGTCACAAATAATCCCATCATGGGATTTCTGCTGGGACTAGCCGTAACGGCGGTCATTCAGAGTTCCACCGCCACTATCGTTCTCACGTCCGGTCTTGTCGGCGCGGGAGTCATTACCCTTCATCAATCCATCGGTATCATTATCGGCGCCAACGTTGGTACCACGGTCACCGGCCAGATCATCAGACTGCTTGATATAGATTCGTCATCGAACAGTTGGACCAGAATCTTCACCCCGGAAATTCTCGCCCCCATTGCCTGTATTATCGGCATTGTCTGTATAATGGCGCTCAAAAAGTTAAGGCAT
>JAFWQX010000062.1 GCA_017508875.1 Clostridia bacterium
AAGTTTTATGATATCAAAAGTATTGCCCGAGCGTCAAGCAAAAAGTCAATATGTACCAAAACAGTATCGTTTTGTGCAAAAAATCAGAGCCTCATTTGTCCGACGCACCGCTTTGCCGCTCCAGCTTCTCCCATTCTCTGGGACTCTGCCCCGTATACTTTTTAAACACGCGCGAAAAATAGTAATTGCTGCCGAATCCGGCACTGCCGGCAATCGCCTCCATACTGACTCCCGATATCGAACGCACACGCAGCATATCCTTCGCATGTTCGATACGGCGGCTCGTCAGGAACTGAAGCGGCGTACTTCCAGTCTTTTTACGGAACAGCGCGCGCACGTAGCTACTGCTCATAGGTATGCGCGATACGGCAGCCGAAAGGTCGTATTCCGGGTCGCTCTGGTTTTTTATGATGTCGTCAATAAGCCCCGCAACGTACGGATCATCGCCCGTATCTTCGGATAGCGTCAACATATACTGGTACAGCACGCCGTACAGGCTGTCGACAATATTTTCGTAGTTTTTCCTCCGTAGTTTGTACTCGCTGTACATCTGTTTGAGTATGTTCAGAAACACACGCTCTTCAGTGTCCTTAAAGCGAAAGAAACCGCGGCTCTTCAGATTATCATCGCTGAACGTGAAAAAGCAGCTGTGAAAAACAGTTTCAGAGTTATCCTCGTGCGGAACACCCGCGGGGATCACCAGAATATCTCCCTCACAGAAAGAGACTGTCTCTCCCCCGATTACTGATTCTCCGCAGCCGCTGATATAATATACAAGTTCCGTAAACGCATGCGAATGCGGCTCTATATGAGTGCGCTTATCGCTTTTATAACCGATGGAACGAACCTTCATTGCCTTAAATACCGCCAGATAAGAGATCAGCGTTTTTTCTTCTTTGCGATCACTGCCGCAATTACAGCTGCCGCAGCAATCAGCACTACAGCTCCGATCACGACAGGCACTACGGGGAATTTTGACTTTTCACCAGACTTCTGGTCCGACCCTTCTCCGGGCTTATCAGTAACGGCAGGAGCTTCTGACGCATTGCCATTTCCGTCAGAAGCCGGAGCGACGGTCTCATCCGGTTTTTCGGTGGGTACGGCCGTAGGCGCCGCGGTAGGCTTTACAGGAAACTCAGCGGGGAAAGAACCGCCCTTTTCCGACCATTCAGTATATTTTTCGGCAAATTCATCCGCCGCGTCAATGTTTGCAAAAAACGCGACGTAATAAATATCCATTTCAGTATCAGCGGTAACGTTTTCAAACATATCAAAGCGGCAGTTCGCGACGTTGCCCTCCCAGAGCTTAGCGGAACTGAAATCGACGTTCAGGAACTGAAGCCCTTCCGCAGCAAAATATTTATAGTGAACGTTCTTCGTCTCACCGTAGCCGTTGAAAACGTCCGTCTGGAAATAAAGTGTACCCGTTCCGGACGTTCCGGCGGTATTAGTCTTAAGCGCGATCTGCATGATCTTATATTTGGAGCACGGTACCGGCGAAATTGCTTTACTCTCAGTAAGCGTGCCAAACATCATTTCTATGAACGGATCCGCGCCGGGGACAATATTGATCTTATATGAATTGGATTTTTTATCGGCAAAAGAGCTGTCGATCTGGCTGACGGTATCGGTGTCAAACAGCGATTCACCGAGGGCAATATTGACGTCGCCCGCGCGCGTATCGAACAGGATCAGCCCCGCGGGATCTTTGCCCGCAGCCTCAGGACCCTCTCCGGTTTCCGGTCCGGTCTCGCCGCCTTCCTCCACACCGTTTGCCTTTAGCCATTCCTTTCCGTACGCATCAGCTGACGCGGTGTTTTCAAAGAATCCCACATAATAAAGCTCGTAATCAATATCCGATTTGCAAGTGGTAAGCAGGTCGAATCTGCAATCCGAGACTTCACCCGTCCATCTGGGGTTTCCGGAAGCGTCAACGTTCACGTACTGAAGCTTATCAGATCCTCCGTACAGGTATGAAAGATTCTGCGCCTCCTGGTAATCAGGGTTCGATTTGGTCTGGAAATAGAACTGACCTTCGCGCCCCGCCGAAGTATCAAAACGCACGCCGAACTGGATCACTTTATATTTATCCGCGCTTACCGGTTCGATGATCCCGCCTTCTGAAAGGACTCCGAAAAGCAATTCGACAAACGGGTCTGTGCTTTCCGAAACCGCAAGCACGAAGCATTTCTTCTCGGCGTCAAACGATATGTCCGTAACGTCTGTCACGCGCCCGTCGAACAGCCCGATATATGTATCTTCGTCGTCAAAAGTAAGAACTTTATAGTCGTCAGAAACTGCTTCTTCTGACCCGATCGTGACGTCGGGAAGCTCCACACCCCCGGCGTTTTCCGCCAGGGCGGCAATTCCGGTGAGGCCTGTGTTCATGAACATCATAAGCGCTGTAATAAGTGCGGCGGCAATTAAGCAGGGCATTTTTTTCCGTGATTTCATTTTGTCCATCCTCTTTCTTTGATGTTTTATCTCTGATCTTCTGTGTTTTGTTTATGATCGTCAAATCGGCAAAACCTTATTTCTTTTCACGGCACTAATTATATACGAAACCGGCTCCGTTCGCAACAGTTTCAAACAGTTTAGAAGCGGACCGGCCGCTTGCCTATTGTGCCTATATTTGATACAATTTGAGTGTGTGCGTACTTCTGCCGGATACGTGAAACGTACACACATAAAACATACTTATAAAGGAACGGATTATGAGCTCTAAAAACATACATTCAAAAAACGAGGAAAACGGGCGGACCACGCTGCCGGTATTGCCCGCGGACATACTGATACCCGGTAAAGCTATTGACCCGGGCAGATTCGCAGTCGTCGCATGCGACCAGTTTACTCAGGATAAAGCCTACTGGGACAGGGTGTACAAGCTTGCAGACGGCGTGCCTTCGGCGGCGCATATAATGCTTCCGGAAGCGTTCCTGGATGAAGGGCAGAAAGAGATCGGCCGCAGGATCGCAGGCATCAATGAAACGATGGCAGACTACCTGGAAAGCGGCGTTTTTGACGAGTATAAAGAATCGATGATATTGACCTTACGCACATTCAAAACGGGTAAAAAAAGAGCCGGGCTCGTCGCGGCGATCGATCTCGAACAATACGATTATAAGAAAGGTTCCGTTTCTCCGGTGAGGGCGACGGAAGCGACGGTCCTCGAACGCATCCCTCCGAGGGTGGCTATTCGCAGGGGCGCCAGGCTTGAGATGCCTCATATTATGATATTGATCGACGACCCCGGAATGACGGTTATAGAGCCTCTCGAAAAAGCGGCCGAGGCCGGGGCGAAAACTCCCGCGTACGATTTCGAACTGATGGAAGGCGGCGGAAACGTTAAAGGCTGGGTGCTCCACAGATTGGAATACGAAAATGCATTAAATGCGCTTAAAAAGCTTTCTGAACCGGAAGCGTTCCGCAAAAAATATGCGCTTCCTGACGACGTTCCGGTGATGCTGCTGGCAATAGGCGACGGAAACCACTCGCTTGCCAGCGCAAAAGCGCTGTACGAAGAGACGCACGCGCCCGAAATGAGGTACGCGCTTGCGGAAATCGTCAATATCCACTCACCCGGCATCGAATTCGAACCGATCCACCGCGTCTTAATGAATATTGACCCTGCGGAAGTCGAGGCCGAAGCGAGATCATATTTCGGTGACGACATTATCATCGGAAAAGGCTGCGCAAAGGCGCGCGGGCTTTCGGCATCGGGCATAAAAAACGCGGCCGAAGATCATTTCCGTATAGAATTCGTATCTAAAAACATTGACGCCGTATGGTACGTATCCCGGGCGAGGCATTTGCTCAGCGCCGGAGCGATCCAGGAATTCCTCGACAGTTTCATTTCCCTCCATCCGGAGGCTAAGATAGATTACATCCACGGCGACAGCGAGTGCAAAGCGATCGGCCGCGCGGATAATTCATGCGGTTTCATTCTGGATGCGATGCCCAAATCCGATCTCTTCCCGACGGTAATAAAAAACGGCGCCCTTCCCCGCAAAACGTTCTCAATGGGGAACGCGGAGGAAAAGCGCTATTATTTCGAATGCCGCAGGATCGGCTGAACTGCGTAAGACGGTTTATCGGCGGAAAAGCTCTTATTCGAGAATATTCGAAGTGATATAATCCGCGCCCCATTCAACGAATTTACGGGCAATCTCCGGATCGTCTATAGTCCAGACGTTGACCTCGATGCCGCACGCCTTCATATCGTCAAACGCTTCTTTCGTGACGCCAGGATATGCGATGTCGATGTCAACGTGATTTTCCAGTACGAACTTTTTTACGTCTTCGTTCCATGCGCCGGTAAGGAATTGCGCCGGCTGATCAGGCAGATACTTTCTGACCGCGATCATATCCTGAGTGTGGAACGAGATAAAGATCGTATCCTGAAGATGCCCCAGGCCGCTTATGATATCTATGATCTCTTTCACGTACTCATCGGCGAGAGGCGTTTTCAGTTCAAGTATAGATTTTTTGCCGTAAAATTTGCAGATATTGATATAATCCTGCAGCGAAGGGATACGGATATCGGGGCGTTCCGGTTCGCCGTACGTAGGAATAAGGCAGATGGACCTAAGTTCGTTAAAAGTTGAGCTTTCCACGTCCATATCGATACCGGAAACGCTCCTGGTATTGCTGTCGTGGATGCACACGTATTTTCCGTCGGCGGTGCGGTGAACGTCGGTCTCTATCCCGAAATATTTTTCTCTGTTTCCTGCGGCAATGAACGCCATATTCGTGTTTCCGCGCTCCAGCCCGTACAGGCCCTGGTGTGCGATCATTTTAGTTTTACCACTGTCGATCTTTACAGTATTTCCCATTTTTACGTCCCCCATTAAATAGTTTTCCCGGATTCTACATTAGTTTTTCCCAAAAGTAAAGCCCCCGGAAAGCGGGGGCAAAATTACTGTTTTTGGATCTTACGGCCTCAGTACCTGCGTTTTCTGGCGGCCTCAGACTTCTTCTTTCTTCTTACGCTGGGCTTCTCATAGTGTTCGCGCTTTCTGCATTCAGCGATAACGCCCGACTTCTGGCATGAACGCTTGAATCTTTTCAGTGCGCTGTCCAGAGACTCGTTCTCTTTAACTCTGATTTCGGTCATCTATTATTCACTCCCTCCAACGGTAGCAGTTAGGTATATTTTAAGCTTCGCCATTAGCAACGGTACTACCAAACCGCGCCATTTCGTAGGCAAAGGAGATTATACCGCAAGCGGGTTCCCGTGTCAAGAAAAAATCGAATCCATTTATCCGCGATCTCGAATTCATTTATCCGCCTTGCAACCGCGCCGTATTTGAGTATATAATCAGCATACGATCACAGACCGGATTGACCGCCGCGCACGTCTTGTGGACTATGGCGGATAAAAGTCGAAGGAGCCATGTGTATGAATAAAAAGACCGTCAGAATGCTGATAATATTGCTCGGGATCATCGTCGCGGCCGGGTTCATTGCCGCCTGCAGCCCGAACAAAAAGACTACGGATGCGGCGCACGTTCACGCGGACGGAGCTAACATTCTTAAGTATTTTACAGAGGTGAATTTCTGCAAAGTATCCTCCGCGAAAGATAAAACCGAAGGCAGCGTGGCGCTTTTTGAGACGACGGATTATACTGAAGATCCGTACGTGTATTTCGATTACGAGAATTACGTCAGAGGACTCGGGTTCGAACCTGTATCGGCGGACGAGTATAAAGTCGTTGTCCTTAAGATCAGGCAGAAAAAGTGCTCGAATATTGACTTCGAACTCTTTTTCGCGGCAGGCGCCGTTGCCGGAGCGACGGGCGGAGCGAGCAGATCACTTTCTTTTGACAACTCTACCGAGGACTGGCAGTATCTGATTTTTGACCTTACGAACGACAATTTCCACGGTACGGTCCACGGCTTCAGAATAGATTTTATGCGTTTCGCATCAGCCGCGGGCGAAAAATTCTATCTGGCTTCGCTGACTTTCCTCAAAAACACCGAAGAGGCGGGCGAATTTATAAAGTCTCAGAGCGGACCTGACCCTCACCTGCTCACTGATAAGCAGCAGAAAGCGGCTGAGAAACTGCTCGCGGGCGTGTCGGTCAGCAATCCGGTCAATGAAAAGCTGACGGCGGCGGACGAAGATCCCGGTCTTGATCTGTGGTTCGATCACACGTACACCAAGACTCCGGCTGAATCGACAACGTCCACCGGCCTTTACACTTATAAGATGCACCTGGCCAGGAACGAAATCGAAGACTGCCAGTTTTTGCTTTCGTCATCGACAGACCGCACCGGTCTCACTGCCGAGATAAGCGATTTCTCGAATGAAAATGGCGACAAATTGCGCACGGAACTGTACTACGGGTATTACTTCAGCGACGTGCAGGGCAAATCGATAGCCGATCCGATGCCGAGGCTCGACGGGCCTTTTAACCTCACGGGCGGGCAAAGCAAATTGTTCGTGATCAAGCTGTTTACCGAGGAGACTACGGCCGCAGGAGACTACAGCGCGGAGCTTAGAATAATCGACGCCGAAGGGCGTGAAATAAAAAAAGCTCGCGTGTATGCGTACGTGTATGATTTTGCGCTGCCTGAGGCAACGACGTGTAAGACCCAGATGGATCTTTCGTGGTGGGCGATCTACGTGAACCACGAGCTTTACGAAGGCGACGAAGGCCTGATGTATAAAAAATACTACGACCTTCTGCTCGAAAACCGCATCTGCGCCTACACTCTTCCCTACAGCGACGAAGGCAGATTTGAAGACCCCGTAACGCGCGAATACGTCGCGAACCCGAGAGTCGTAGCATTTAACCCGCTCGGCTGGAAAGTTGACCCGACGGCCGAAAATATTGCCGCCGCATATAAATATTTGTCCCGGAACCCCGAATGGCTCAAAAAAGCATACTTCTACCACGTCGACGAGCCGCTCTCGATGGAGGCGCTTAATCAGGTAAATCAGGAAGGCGCGCTGTTTGCGGAATACTTCCCCGGATACCACTACATCGTTCCGATCCACTACGATATGGCGCTCGATCCGGAATCGAAGACCGATTTCTTTGAATACGTGAGCGAGTACGTGAATTCCTGGTGCCCTCACACGTTCTTCTACAATACGCTGGCGGATTACAAACGGAATCCGGCGCTCACCTACCGCGTCGGCGGCATGATCGAAAAGAATTTAGGAACGTTCCCGGAGCGTATGGCAAAGCATCAGTCGGAGGGTGACGACGTGTGGTGGTACGTCACGCGCTACCCTCAGTCGCCCGAGATCACAGTGTCGATCGAGACGCAGGCGCTCAGGTACAGGATACTGTTCTGGCAGCAGAAACTATATAACGTTGACAATTTCCTATATTACCTCGTCAATGACTGGTTCCCTGGCACAGATGCGGAAGGAAAACCGGATTTCGGCTGGAATTCGAAGCATGAGACCGCGACAGGCACCACGCCTTACGACATCTACGGCAACGGCGTTCTGCTGTATGCAGGCCACTATATCGGTGTCGAAGAGCCCGTCGGTTCGCTGCGTATGGAGTGCATCCGTGACGGTATCGAAGATTTCGAATATCTGACGCTGTTTGAGAAGCTGTACGGCCCGGAGGATCTGGAGCTGGTCATCAAGCAGATCACCACTTCGCTCGGCGAATATACGACCGACGAAGCAGTTTTCACGCGCATACGCTGCCTGCTGGGCAAGCTGATCGAGGCAAAAAAATAAGCCGCCCGTCAGGCGGCTCTGACCTTCCGTTCGCAAACGGGCGGATAACAGGATAAAGATAAAAAAGCATAAATGAGAGCAAAAAGGAGCGGAAAGGCGCTATTCGACGCGTTTTTCCGCTTCAATATTTCCGTCCGGCCTGCGGATCGCACGCACACAAAGCGTGTGCCTTGACCCGTCGGGACCGGGCTTTCCGACAGGCAGTCCTTCAAGAGATAATTCGACGCCTGTAAGTGCTGCAGGAATGTTGGGCTTGACGTTGATCGAACCGTTCCAGAGATCGTCATTGACGCCGAACAGCTCCTCTATTATGAGCGACATATATTGAGACGCGGTCCAGCCGTAGCGTTCGACACCGTGTCCCTGCCCGGTAGAAGGACTCAAAAATTCGGCATAATTACCCGAAAACTCTTTGACCGTTCTGTACGCGACTTCGGCGGCAAGCTCTTTCTCCCCCGCTTCATTAAGCCCGGTGGCAATTATTTCATTCCGGAACGTCCAGATATTGCCCGACCAGCTCGTCCAGCCCTTATACACTCCCACCGTCTCCTGATATTCCGGCGACGTCCGGGAAGCCGTGACGATCGAATATATCCCGTAAAGATCAAAATGGTCGCGCGATTCGAGGAATCTGATCAGCCCCGCTCGCCTTTCCGCGAGAACGATATTCCGCTTAAACGTGTCAAGCATTGAATTATAGACCCGTTCCTTCATGAGCCTTCGTTCTTTTACAAGGTACGTGAAGTATCCGCCGCTCTCAGGATCATAAAGATACCTGTTTATCAGCGCTTTTAGCTGTTCGAAAACGCTATGCCAGCGCAGGGCATCCGCCGGGAGCTTTAAAAAATCGGCAAATTCGCGCAGCACGTCTGCTCCTACGCAGATCTGAACGTTGAGATCGACCTGTGCGGCAGTAAGCTGCTTCTCAAAATCGGAAGGATCCGATTCTTCAAAAATGCCGCACACGAGCCCTGTCTCCGGATCCCGCTTAACGTCCGACAGCCACCACTCCATATACTTCCCGAGCATAGTGTATACGTTCGAGATCAGGTCAATATTTAACGACCTTTTCAGCACTTTAAGGGCAACTTCGAACAGCACCGGTATCGCGCTGAGCTCTTCGTCGTAATCTCCGACGCGGTCAAAGCCCCAGAGCGGTATGCGGCCGTTCGGCTTCTGCACGAGCATGAAGTTCCGGAGAACGTTCTCCGCAAACTCCTGATCTACCCACTTGTAGCCGGATAGCGTCAACGACGTGTCCCTCTCCCACCAGCAGTTGCCGTACTGCCCTCCGGGCCCCATAAAAGGATATTCGAAGCCCAGGCAAGGCACGATCTTCGCCTTGCACTCTTCAAGTACCTGTATTGCATCGTCAAATTCGTTCTGTGTAGTTCCCGGAAGATTGATTCTGATCATATTGCACCATATTACTTTATATTACACCGTATTGCTCCATATCACACCGTATTACACCATCAGCCCGGTGACAAGGTCGCCGATCTCGGAGGCGTTGTCCAGAGAAAGACCGCTGATCAGGCGGGCCTGTGCGTAAAGGATCTTGGAATAAGTCGTAAGGGTCGCATTGTCAGCGCCGTAAAGCGATTTCAGTTTACCGGCGATCGGGTGATCGATATTGACCTCGAGCACCAGTTCGGCCTTCATAGCACCGTCTTCACCGCCGGGCATCTGGCGAAGTGTCTTCTCCATACCCATTGACAGCGCGCCTTCGCTCGAAAGGCTCACCGGGTGGCCCTGAAGCGTATTGGTGAAACGCACGGATTTGACAGCGCCGCCCAGCGCGTCCTTCATAAACGTGAGCATATCTGCGTTCTTCTCGTTCTCCGCTTTAACGTTCTCTTTCTCTTCGTCGGTGGCGATGTCAAGTTCGTCGCGCTGAACGTTCAGGAATTCTTTCTCATCGTACGTGCGAAGCATCTGGAGCGCGAATTCGTCAACGTCTTCGGTGAGGTACAGCACTTCTGCGCCGTGGGCCAGCACCGCTTCTACCTGTGGCAGGAGCTTGATCTGGTTGATGCTCTCGCCGGAAGCGTAGTATATCTTCTTCTGATCTTCCTTCATGCGGGAGACGTACTCTTTGAGGGTCACGCCGCGGCTGCCGTCGGGTGCCGGTTTCGCTTCTTCTCCGGTCGCTTCCTCGGCTTTCGCCTCTGCATTGTCTTCCGCCTTATCCGAAGCATTGTCCTCCGCC
>JAFWQX010000063.1 GCA_017508875.1 Clostridia bacterium
AGGCACGCGGCGAGGCTGAGTTCGGCGTTCGACTGGCCCCCTACGAGCCACACGTCGCCTACCAGGATGTCGCTTAAAATATAGCTTCCGTAAGGAGAACTGATTATCATACGCGACGGTACGGGATCCGCTTCGTGCGCGCTGAATACGAGCCTGAATCTGCCGTCAGGTCCGACTTTGGTCACGGCAGTCTCTCCGAGCCATGTGCCCGTGACATTCATCCCCGGGTGCGACGAAAAGCCGTACACCGCAGCGGGAACGCTTCGCTGGATGACCATATGAGCTGAAAAGCAGCCGCTTATTTTAAAATCGGGGTAGCCGGACGCACCGGACTTACGGTCATCGCAGTTTCCGGCATTTCCGGCGCCGCGCGGAGATTCAATATGACCTTCCGCGTCCGGTAGTGCGGGGACAATATCTTTTTCAGCTGTTTTCATGTTTTTTCTCCTTATTTTCCTCTTGAATTCGCGTTCCGGTTGTGGTAGAATGCCACTCACCTCGGGGACGTAGCTCAGTTGGTCAGAGCGTTCGGTTCACATCCGAGAGGTCATGGGTTCGAGCCCCCTCGCCCCCACTTAAAACCGGTCTAAGACCGGTTTTTTTGTTTTGTTAAGCGCCATGCGGAACGGCGGCGCGGTCTCAGACCGGATACGGGTATTCTCCGAAAAAGCTTATTACTTCTATTTCGGCTATCTCTGCGGCCCATGCCATTGAATACGTCGGAATATCGCAATCGTTTATTATGAGTTTAACGTATCTCGCATCGACGGGCGAAAATTCCAGCACCGGCACGCAGTCCGGCGCTTCGACGTTTTTATATGACACCGCTCTTTCATATTTTTTCCCGTCCGCGGAACAGAGGACGTCAATGCTTAAAGGAAAACATATTCCCTTGTTCGGGCCGTCGTATGCGGGATAAACGTCCAGCCTGCAAACGCGGTACAGGGCGCCGAGGTCAATAACTATCTCCCCCTGCCGTCCGACTCCGGTCAAGCGTACGTACGTTGACCGGTCTCCGTCTCCTAGCATTGCGGGATCGTTCGCAGTCTTAACACCGTTTAGCGAAAACGACGCTCTTTGGGAGATATTGCCCTCGAATGCCTGTGTAGGAGGCGCAGGAGGCCCGTAGCGGCGCGAACAGGACGCGAAGCATAAAAGTACCATGCACGCTAAAAGCAGCGTTAAAACGCCTCTGAGCGGCAAAATTTTCGATCTCATTTCTGCGCCTCCGCCCTGTTTCATTGTCCGAACGATTATATTTCTTCTTTCTTTTTCCTGCGTTTTGCCAGAGCTCTCTGAATGGCTTTAACGGTCTCTACGATCGGGATCATCAGGAACGCGATACCGAGCGCGACTGAGTACTCAGCGAAGCTGATAGACGTGAATCCGAAAGCGTTTCTGAGGAAGGGCACGTAGATGACAGCCGTCGTAAGCAGGAGCGAGCCGATCGTGGAGTAGATCAGGAACTTATTATGATTACCCTTTACCGCCATGCCGATGATCGATTTTCTCTGCGAACGCATGTTAAGCGAATGGAATATCTCGGCCATCGACATTGTCAGGAACGCCATCGTAATACCGTCGTCGCTCTGAAGGCTGGACCACGTTCCGCCTTCCATAAGGTGGCCGATAAAATATGCGGTGACAACGAGCAGTGTGACGAGCAGCCCCTGATACAGGCAGTCGCCTCCTACTCCGCCCGCGAAGATACCGTCGCGGCTCTTTCTCGGAGGTCTCCTCATGATATCCGCTTCAGCTTTTTCAGTGCTGAGCGCAAGCGCGGGGAAACAGTCTGTTACGAGGTTTATCCAGAGCAGATGTACGGGTTTAAGGATCGTGAAGCCGAAGAGGTTCGCGACGAAGATCGCCGCCACTTCGCTGAGATTGGAGCTGAGCAGGAACTGTATAGCTTTTCTGATATTATCGTAGATCCTGCGGCCCTCTTCAACCGCGGTAACGATCGTGGCGAAATTATCGTCCGCCAGCACCATATCGGCAACGTTTTTAGTTACGTCGGTTCCGGTTATACCCATACCTACGCCAATATCCGCAGATTTTATCGACGGAGCGTCGTTCACGCCGTCGCCTGTCATTGCGGTGATCATGCCGCGTTTGCGCCATGCGTTTACGATACGCACTTTATGTTCGGGCTGTACTCTCGCATAAACGCTGAACATACCCACTCTCTTTTCGAATTCTTCATCCGACATCTCAGAGAGCTGCGCGCCCGTGATAGCGCCGCGTTCGTCGTGGAGTATTCCGAGCTCCTTAGCGATCGCTATAGCGGTATCCAGATGGTCGCCGGTGATCATTATAGGCCTGATGCCTGCACTGTGGCACTGTTCTATGGATGCTTTCACTTCCGGACGTACGGGGTCGATCATTCCTACAAGTCCGCAGAAGATCATATCGGTCTCTACCGTGTCGGAGTCAAATTTACCTGGGAGCGCATCCCATTCCTTAGAGGCCGCGGCAAGTACGCGCAGTGCTCTTTCGGCGAACGCGTGGTTCTGGGCAAGTATTTCTTCGCGCTTTGCTTCGTACAGAGGCTGAATGCTTCCGTCAGAATCGTAGAAACGTGTGCAGCGTTTAAGCAGCTCGTCTGGAGCGCCTTTGGTGCACTGGAGGATCTTTTCGCCGCTCTTGTGGAGCGTGGTCATCATCTTTCTGATCGAATCGAACGGCACTTCTCCTACGCGCGGTTCAGCCGCTTCCAGCTCGTATTTTTTAAGTCCCAGCCTGTTTGCAAAATCCACGAGCGCATTCTCCGTAGGTTCGCCCTGGATGTCTCCGTCCTCTTCAAGCACGCTGTCGCAGCAGAGCGCGAACAGTTTCGAAAGCTTTTCAGGTTCGATGCCGTAGCTGTCAACGACGGTCATCTTATTCTGGGTAAGTGTTCCGGTCTTATCGCTGCATATTATCTGAGCGCAGCCGAGCGTTTCGACCGCGGTCAATTTACGTATGATCGCGTTCTTTTTAGACATATTCGTTACGCCTATGGAAAGTGCGATAGTAACGACCGCTACGAGACCTTCGGGGATCGCCGCGACAGCCAGGCTGACCGCGAGCATGAACGTGTTAAGGAAGAATTTAAGATCGTGCTGGCCGCCTGATATAAACTGCCTTACGACGCCGAAGAGGAATATGAAAATACAGATACCGATAACAAGTTTGCTCAGGATCCCGCTCAGCTGTGCGAGCTTCTGCTGAAGCGGCGTCTTTGAATCTTTAGCGTCCTGAATGGCTGTGGCTATCTTACCCATCTCGGTATCCATACCGGTGTTCGTGACTACCATGCTGCCTCTTCCGTAGACCGCTACGGAGCCCATATATGCCATATTATGTCTGTCAGCCAGCGGTATGTCCTGGGCGCCTTCGCCCAGAGCCATCGCTTCTGCGTATTTATCTACCGGAACTGATTCTCCGGTAAGTGAAGCCTCTTCTATTTTAAGGCTGGCGCTCTCAAGTATCCTGCCGTCCGCCGGGATCGCGTCCCCTGCCTCGAGGATGACCACGTCTCCTGCGACAAGGTTCTCAGAAGGAATGTGAACGAGCCTGCCGTCGCGCTTTACCTTGGAAGTGGCCGCCGACATTTTTTGAAGCGCTTCTATCGCTTTTTCTGCCTTGCTCTCCTGGAGCACGCCTAAAACAGCGTTTATTATTACGACGACAAGGATTATGATAACGTCTACGGGAAACTGTTTTTCAAGTATCGACGTGACCGCCGAGATCGCGGCGGCAACGATCAGGATTATTATCATCGGGTCCGCCATCTGTTTGAAGAACCGTTTTATGAGCGATTCTTTTTCAGGCTCCTGAAGTTTGTTCTTCCCGTTCTTTAGCAGTCTGTCTTCCGCTTCTTTTTGCGTAAGACCGGTGCGGGAAGTATTGAATTCTTACAGTATCTTTTCTGATTCTTCCAGATAATATCTCAAAATGATCAGCCCTTTCACATTCGTAGGAAGCCGGCGTTGTGCAGGCGGATTTATTGTATCACTAAAGGCGCTCTTTAACAAGTGATTTTTTTGCTTTTCGTGAGTTTTGGGAGCTGTTTTGAAAGGTCAAAGTGCGTAAAAGCAGGCGGTTTCCGCGCATTTTGTCAAAATTCGGGTGGATTTTCGGACAAAATAAACACGCTCGCAGCATTTAAGGAGCTTTTGCGGGGCGTCAATGAGACATTTTTGCACTTTATACCCGTTTGTGGCGCAATATCAGCGCCGACGCTTCTTTAAAATGCTATGAGCGTGTTCAAATTCGGCTGTCAAACGCTTCATTTTTGCGATAATTGTCCGGGCGGCAGCAGAAAAGAAAGTCGATTCAAAGCTTTGCCCGCCACTTTTTCAGCGATTTAAAGTATATCGCGTGAAAATGAAGCTGTTGTTCAGTACGCTCCGGTCGCTCCGGTCATTTTTCAGTAAGATCAGGGCATTTGCTGCCGTTCCTGTAGCAGCGGATATACTCGCACAGCCAGCGGTAGTACAGATCTCCGTGCCCGCCCTCCATAGGCTCGACGTCGCGGCTGTACTCCTGATTGAAATTGTCCGTAAATATATATCCGACGCCGTCAACGTAATATAGCTGTGCGCACCATTCGTTCCACCACGTGACGGTGACGATCTTGGGATGAACGGCGAAGACGTTCTTCCATTGTCCGTTCCAGAAACGGCCTCCCTGCCTGCCGTGTGCAGTTGGAAGCGACATATAGGTCTCCTGTGTGGCAACGTCAGCGCACATGTGCTCCGGCTTTCCTTCGGCATCGTACGAGACAGTCTTTGAGTTATCGATCTCAAGGTAGCTCCACTGCCCCACGTCCGCTTTACCGCGCAGTCCGTACATACTGCGTACGGTGAGTCCGTCGTACGTCGCGCCTTCATCTTTGGACCAGTCCATTATGAACGGTTTTCCGTCCCAGTATACGAAGCAGTCCTTCCATTTTTCGACGTCCAGGAACCGTTCCTTCATAAATCCGAACATATTGCTGCTGCCCATCCAGCAGACTACGTAAGGCGTGCCTTTGCCTTCGGCGCGCATCTCCATGATCGTGTCGAGGAGCGCCGTGAGCGGCCCTTCGATATACGTCTGCCAGGGGGACGTGCCGGGATTATAGCCGGGCGACGTGGCGTACGTGTAGTCAAGGATTATGAAATCCACGCCCGCGTTATAAAGGAGCGTCATATTGTTTCTGTGCGCGTCCTTATCCGTGCTGCGGTAGTATCCCTGCGCCGGTTTGGACCAGTAGTGGAAGGCGTGCATCGCGTTATGCTGGTCGTCCTTCGTACCGAAGCCGTACTCAGTGCTGAAGCCGTACTGTTCGGTATATTCGGCAACGTTATGCGCCTTTTCGATCGCGTTCGTGCCGTTGCCGTGGATCGCATTGAACCACATGGTATAGCAGATGCTTATAACGTCTTTTTTATCAGTGATGTCGAAGCCAAGAGAATTGTCCCCCACCGGCACCGCTTCGATGGTCGTCGTGGTTTTCTTTTTACCTTTAGTGCAGCTTAAGATCTCGATATTGTCCATCGCGAATCCTCCCAGATGATTGAAGAATGAAAAATATCCGCCTTCGAGGGCGTCGGGATCGTTATCCCCTTCATATTTTTTATTGCCCGAAGCGTCAAATACACGCATTTTACCGTCTTCGTTAGTTATGTGAAGGACAAGCTCGCCCTTCAGGTATACGTACACCTCTTTAGTGTCTGGGACGGCAATTATATCCGCGTGCGTTTTGCCTTTTATCAGTTCCGGATCGACTTTAACCACTGCGTTTCCGCCCGGCCAGGCCCAGTGTTCCGCGTCCGCTCCGTATACGGCGATCGATGAAGTATTCGGATTGAAACCGATATACAGACCGTCTCCGGGGCAGTCCGCTATCGTTCCGACGTTGCTCTTGAAAACGCCTGCCATCGCGGACATCCAGGCGCCTGCACCGTCGGAAAAGAATTCCGCGTCTAAAGAAAGCTGCGCCTGCACCACGTCTTCGGTTATGCATTCGACGGCGGGCGCCCAGGTCGTCCAGCTCCCTCCGACGTGCGTGCCGGATTTTTCGTTATAAGGTACGTACAATACCCCGTCGATCACCTGTGCCTGCTCCTCGCTCCTCGTGACCGCTTCGCCTCCGATCAACGCATCGCCGTCATCGAAGCCGCAGTCAAGCAATTTCACTGCTCCCGTCATTTTTGCGTCGGCAATTTTTCCCGTGAGTTCTGTGTCGAAGGCGTCAAAGTACGTCACTTCGGTATTCGTTTTGTATTCGACGATCCCGTCGTTAAACGGTTTCTCCGGGTCCGCGGTTGCATACGAATATGAACCGTCCGGAACAGTATCGCCCTTTTGTGTGCAGCCCGCGAACGCGCAGACTGCGATAACTGCCGCCAAAATCAATAAAGCAAATTTCTTCAATCAAAATACCCCCCATACATCTCATCCAATATTTCGTACAGCTCCGCGTACGGCGCCGTAATGTACGATATATGATCTCCGAATTCGAGCACCTTAAAGGAGCCGTCGCTTTCAGGCCAGGCCGGAAGCCCTTCTCCGTTCGGATCGCCGGTTTTAATAAAATTCACAAAATACCCTTTCATATCAGCACTGAGGGAACGGTCCAAAGCAGTATAGAGATTTGACCCTGAAGGGATATTTCCGTAAAGGTAGACCTCCTCGCCGCTGTGCCAGGAACCGAGCCTCCCGTTCTCTTTTGTGAAATAATACACGTACGTCGGGATCCCGTTCGCGAGAGCCTGCCTCTCATAACAGTAATGCCCGTACGTAAAGAGTACGGCCGTATTGATATCGAGCCAGTTACGCTTTGCCTGCGAGTCGTTTTCGGCCGGAAAAAGCTCCATCACGCGCGAGGCATAGGGCTCTTTAAAGAAGCTGCGGATCTTACTCTCATAATTTTTTAAATTAGCGTTACTGAAAAGCAGGAACGGCGCCGCTTCTTCGCGGTTAAAGCCGTGCAGCTGGGCTTCTTCGTTGTGGATGCCTTTCTTATATGATTCGTACGGCGTCTCGGTAAGGACGTATCCGTC